>DFKM01000211.1:0-11451 GCA_002373555.1 Lachnospiraceae bacterium UBA3645 | reverse complement strand
TCATGCCGGAACATCCGATGGTCTCCACGAGGGCTTCCTGGATGATGCCGTCCTTGACATTCAGGGAAAGCTTGCAGCAGCCCTGCTGGGGTGCGCACCAGCCGATGCCGTGCGTATAACCGGAGATATCTTCGACCTTCTTTGCCTGAACCCACTTTGCTTCCTCCGGGATCGGAGCAGCGCCGTGGTGTACGCCCTGGGTAACGGGGCACATATTCTTGACTTCTGTGGAATAAATCATGCTGTCCTCCTCTTACAGTCATATTTCAATGCAGTGAAAATGTTTGCTTGCAAAGGCATTTTCACAAACGTCGATGAAAGAACACAGTTCTTTCATATTTGCAAGGATCTGAATCTTCTAAATTTTAGCACAAACAAGGGTAAGGTGCAAGCAAGAGCTGTTTTTTTCCGGTTTCAGGGAGGCAGATCGGTTTCGTGCAGAAGCAATTTGATTTTTCTTTTTAGGGTCTGCCTCCGTGCACAGATTTACTTTTCTCATTAAATTATGGTCTGCCTCCATGCACAGATTTACTTTTCTCATTAAATTAGGGTCTGCCTCTGCGCACAAAATCATCTTTTCTCTTTAATTATGGTCTCAAACGCCTTAAAAAACGGACCATAATGATTCGTTTAAACTCATTTATGCACATAACACAGTCCAAATCGCCCAAAATGATCTGGCTGCGCCCCCAATTCAGACCATAATCAGATGATATGCAGGCAATTACGCACAATGTGCTGCCAAAACAAGTCAGACGCCAATAAAAGAGTTTGACGATAGAAGAAAGAGTTTGATTTACAACCCGGCAATACTCTATAAATGCTTGCTTTTCAGCCCGGCAATACTATACTGTAAAAAAGGAAATTTCAGAACAGGAAACGGGAACCCAATGAAGATCTATCTCTTAAGACACGGAACAACAGACTGGAACGCCGCGCGGCGCATTCAGGGACAGACAGACATCCCGCTGGACGCGGAGGGCGAGCGGATCGCAAAGCTGACCGGCGAGGCGCTGGCCGCGGAGGGGATCATCTTCTCGCACGTTTTCTCCAGCCCGCTCCGCCGTGCTTACCGCACGGCACAGCTGGCTGCGCCCGGTGCGGAGATCCTGACGGATCCCCGCATCACGGAGCTCAACTTCGGTGCATTCGAAGGTCTCTCCGTGGAGGAAATGCAGAACGATGCACACTGTGCCTTCCGGTTCTTCCGGGCCGATCCGTTTCTGTATAATGAAGAGATCCGGAAGCTGCACGCGGCTGATCCGGAAAATGAAAGCGAGACGCTGACGGCGCTCTGCGCCCGCACGGGAAGCTTCATCCGCGATCGGATCGATCCGCTCGTCCGTGCGGAAGCAGGCGCCGAAAAGGCCGGCCGTACGGCCGGCCCCACCTCTTCCGCCGCCCCTGCCAACACGAACATCCTCATCTCCGGCCACGGCGCCATGAACCGCGGACTGATGATGTATTTCCGCAATACAAAAGACCTCCGCGCCTTCTGGGGCAGAGGTCTGCAGGCAAACTGCGGAATATTCCTCATAGAAGCTTCCGTGTCGGCGTCCGGCGAAGTCCTCTATCATACCGAGGAAGACTGCCGGATCTTCTACAATGCGGAAGCGGAGCACATTCCCGGGCTGCTGTAACGCACCGGGGCCGGTCGGGAACGCCGGACCGCTGTCCGAGCAGCCCTGCATTCAGCTCCTGCTATCTGCCGTTCTCCATCACCAGATCATAGCCCATGTCAAAAAGCTTCCTCTGCGCCGCGTCATCATCCGTCTGATAGAAGCCGCAGATCATTCCGTAGGAATGCGCCGCCTCCGGGATCGAACGGTCCGCGACCGGCACATTCACCCCTTCGCAGCCCATCGCGGCTGCATTTTTATACGTCGACGAAGAAGCGGCTGTCTTTTTCCCGCACAGGAGCCAGCAGCGGTTATACGGATCCAGCTCCTTGACATACTGCAGGTACTTCGGAATGCTGCACTGGTAGATCGCCAGATACTGCATATCCCGTTCCTTCACCATCGCATCGATCAGCTTGATCATCGTTTTATAGCTGTTCGAATATTTCAGATCGATCACCGCATTGCAGCCGTAAGCCTTGCAGGTATCCAGGTATTCCTCAAACTTTGCGATCGGCTGCGCGCCGTGCTTTGAGCGCACATACAGGCCGGAAAGCCGGTCCCAGGTCGAGCTCTCGACCGAGCCGGAAGCCCCGGTCTTGTCTGCCAGCGTTTCGTCATGATAGCAGACCAGTACGCCGTCCCGGGTCATCCGTACATCGGTTTCGATCCCGTTGTAGCCGGCCTGTCCGGCCAGCTGGAACGCATACAGCGAATTCTGTGCGGCCTGCCCGGCCATGCCGGTATGCGCGACCAGAAGACTTTTATCGCCGGTATCCTCGCCGATCGTGTCGTATTCGATCTCTTCTTCCCCCACATCGCCTTCAGCGGCATATTTCGCGATCAGTTCATCGAGCGTCAGATCGCTCTCGTCCGTCTCCTCTTCTTCCGCGACAAAGTCTTCATACCAGTCGGGGTCGATCTCCAGCAGATCCTCTTCCTCCGCCGCTTCGCTGATCAGATCCGGCATGGTATTCTGCGCCCATACCGTACGTCCATACAGAAAGACCGGCGAAAACACAACACCCATGCAGATACACCTGAGCAGCAGCGCGATCCGGCCTGTGCGGCCTGTTTTTTGTAAATTCCGGAACATCATTTTCACAAAACCTCATTCTGTCCTATTATATTCCGGTTTGGCGCAAATGTCCAATTCCGTCTGTATTCTCCGGCAAGCACAAAAAAGAGGCGGCTTCCGCCGCCCCTCTGTCCGTATTCCTTTCAGGATCTGTGTCTCTTCCGTCCGTTGCTCCCGAAGAAGAAGGCAAGCACCGCAAGACCGGCAATGCAGAGCGCGGACAGGACAGCCTCTGTCATGGCCGTATAGCGGCGGAGATCCTCCTGCCGCACGGCCGTTCCTTCGCCCGTCCGGCGCACCTGTTCCGTCTGTACGGCGGTCTGTTCTGCTGCGTCCAGATCCAGCATCTCCCCGGTGCGGCGCATCCCGGCTGCCGGCCGGATGCTGCCGCTGTCCGCCTGTCCGGCCGCCGTACGGTCGTAAACGAAAACGAATTCATTCCCGCCATCTTTGCGCAGCGTCCGGGTAATATTGTAATATCTCGGCATATATCCCTCGACATACAGATAGGCTGCTACAGGTTTGTCGCCTTCATTCCCGTAATATGTCCTGGTTTCGCGCAGCTGTCTGCCGGCCGCATCCTGGTAGCGTACCGTATACGGCACGGTGCTGCCTCTGACACCGTAAGCCGCAGTGAAGACCATGTCCTGCGTGATCTCTGTTGACCCGACGATGCCTTCGATGCCGCTGATATGAAACCCCTTAAAATAATATTTGTCATTCGTGACCGTCACCGGATAATCGTTCGGATTCCAGCGTTCGTTCAGTGCCAGCGTGACTTCGTGCACCGCAGCTTTTCCGTACAGACCATCCTCGATCGTTACCTTGTATTGATAATCCCCTGCATATACCTGCAGCGCGGAGCCGGCCATGAGCAGGATCAGGAGCGCCGGCAGGCAGAGAAACGCCGTCCGCAGCTTACGCATCCGCATCCCCTCCTTTCCTTCGCTTCAGATACAGCGCAATGATCATGAGAAGCAGTCCGCTGACCGTAAATCCGGCTGCATACGGAAGCAGCGCAGCCGGATCACCGGTCTTTACGATATTTCTCCTCGGACGTTCATGATCCGGCGGGTTCGCAGCATCATTTCCGACAGCCTCGCACGCGAAACGGAAATCAATATCCGCCAGCGTATTCTGGTAATCGTTTCCCTGCGTCTCGCCGTCCAGCGAAACAGTCAGCGTCACCGTACCGAGCTGCCCTCGCTTTAAGGTGCACAGATAGAAATAATCCTCCAGACTGTCCGCTGCCTCCCGCAGGCCTTCCCTGCCGCCGGAGATCTCCTCCCCGCCGACAGTATCGCTGCGGAAAATGTCTTCTGTATTTCCCGCAGGATCCGTATACGTCAGGACATAGGCGTAGGCGCCGCCGTTCGCCGGGCTGTTGTCTTCAAAGCTTTTAAGAACTTTGTTCCGCATCCAGAACGCGGTCTCCTCTTTATACAGGTTCTCCAGTTCGATCTGAAACCGGACACTGTCGCCGGGCTGCATCTGATTTACCAGAGCATTCAGAGATCCCGAATCACTGTGCAGCTTCTTTCCGTCGAACGTACAGCGCATGCGCTTCGAACCGGTCAGTGTACTGTCATCGGGAATGCTGCCATCCGCGCCCCAGGCGCTGCGGATGGCGTCCGCTGCATTATGCGTCTGGACTCCGGATACCTCCACCTTGATGCCGAACGCTTTCCTGTGATAGACATTGTCCGTGACCAGATCGTTCTCCCCGGTCCGGGATACAAGATCCGTGATCTTCGGATCGATCATCAGCGTATCGAAAAGATCCAGTACCGTCCCCTTCCGGGTCGGTTTCATATAGTAATACACTTCCCGTTCCGGCGTGGACTGTGCTTCATCATGGATCCATCCGTGCTTCTCGGGATCCTCCAGAATGATGAGCGACGGATCGAGCGACGGATCTTTCTCGCCGGTCTCTCCGTCCAACCAGTACCGGTAGACCGCAGCTCTGATATATTCATCAATTTCTCCGTTGTTCACGACATCTACATTTTCATCATAGCGAACACCGGGCCGGACTTTTTCTCCGCTCTCCTCATCGACCAGATCCGGCAGCAGCGTGCCGAAATCCCGGGGCTCCGAATTTTCCAGGATCCCGATCCCGATCTCCTGCATGGCGAGGGGAACCTCGTAGATTTTCGAAAGATACTGCAGCGCCGCTCTGGCCCCTGTGATGCCGCCCGCAGACAGCAGAAGGACTGCTGCCAGGGCCGGGAGCATCGTCACGGTGAAGCCCCGATTCTTTTTCATCCGTCTCCTCCTTTATTCAGAAACGACGATCAGCTCCTGATTCCAGACCTCCGCAGGATCATTGAACGCCTTCAGGGACCCGTCCTCGTTATAGCGGACAGGAACGGCTTCATAAATGACCGCAATATTAAATCCGTCACCGTCGCGGAGCAATTCGTCTTCCGGAATGCCGCTGATCTTCACAAGCAGTTCGTCCGTTTTCGCGCCGGCTTCCACAGGCAGCCGGAAGTAGCAATAGCCGTCCTCCTGCGTCTCTGTCCAGTTCCGTCCGCCGCAGGAAAGGCTGTATCTGTCCGCGGCAAAAGCCTTCGCCCGCACGAATACCGCGCTGTCGCCCGTATTCGTGACCACCAGATGCTTGATCCAGTCTTCTACGACCGGCTCGTCGATCTCGGTGTCATCCGACAGCAGGATCTCCTTAGCGCCGGCGGCCTCTGTATAGCAGGAAAAATAAGCCATCGCGGGACGGATCGACGTTCCGAGCACCAGCAGCGCTGCAAATGCGGCAAGTATAAAGCTATTTCTGCTCATGCGCCTCTCCTTCCCGGCTGTTCTCCAGTGTCCAGCCGCCATCGCTGTACCGGAACTGATTCAGAATACCGTACCCGTTCACATGTTCCGCATCATATGCATTTTCAAATACCGCCTCTGCGGTCTCCAGTTCCGGCGGAGCGATCGTCAGTGTCTGCGAACTGCCGGCAGCAGCCTTTAAGCTGTACCCCGCACCGGCATAGATCTCCGTCACCGTTACCGAAGCGCCGACCGGGATCCGGCCTGCGATCCGGTATGTCTTCCGTCCGGCGGAGTCGAACGTCAGCGAACAGACATCATCGTAGACGATCTGTTCTTCCTCTTCACCGCCCATGACAGCCTGTACCCGGAAAACGAAGGTTGCCGGCGTCGTTGTTTCATAAACCGGCAGGATCTTTGTGATGCAAAGATCGCCGAATCGCGCGGATACGGAAGGCTTCAGCACAGCTGTGATACTGTACTGCCAGTCCCCTGCCGTGGAGACCGGGACACGGATCCCCTCTGCACCCGTTTCCGGAACCGTCGAGGGCAGGACGATCAGTTCAGGATACCAGGCATAGGTATTCCCATCCGCTTCCGCGGTCGTGATCAGAGCATTGCTCCCATCCCTCGATACATACTGTTTTCCGGAAAGATCCGTACCGTGCGCAACGAGCAGATAAAGCCCGCTGTCCAGCGATGTCAGATCCTGTTCCGGATCCACGGGCGGCTGTTCCGGTATCAGAATGCTCTCTGCCGCATCCTGTGCCAGCTGCATCCAGGCGGACAGGTCCAGTTTTTCCAGGACTTCATGGGAATCCAGTGCTCTGCTGAATGTCACCCCGTCTGCAGGTACAAATGTGATGCCCCCGGCACCGTCCGGCTTCAGATCCGCTGTCCTGTAGACATCTACGGTCACAGCACCATTTTCCGCCGCTTCAGACAGCGCAGTCATGGTGTCCGGGCCGGGACAGACAGTCAGCGAGACCGGGCGGTCAGGGTCCGGCGCTTCCGCCGCTGCCTGTCCTGCGCCGGCGAGAAGCAGTGCCGCTGTCAGCAGAACGGCCGGCAGAACCATCGTTTTTCTTCGAATCATTTTTCATCCTCCCGCGCAGCAATAGCGTCATCAGGACCAACAGGCTGAAGATGACCGCTGCGGCAATCAAAGGCAGAACAAAACAGAATATTTCACGGGAAGGATCCGCGGACACCGGCTCACTGTCTGCCGGTCTCGGAATGCGATGCCCGCGCACCAGCAGCCTGTGCGTATTGATGCCGTACGGCGTGCAGGTGACCAGCGTGCAGAGGTCCTCCCCCCGGACCAGTTCCAGGCTGTTCATATCCTCCGGCTTTACTGTCCGGATCTGATCCACTTCATACGTCAGCGTTTCATTCATCACCGTCAGCGTAAAAGTATCTCCGGACACCAGCCGGTCCAGATCCGTAAACAGCCTCGCGCCGGGCAGGCCTCTGTGGCCGGACAGTACACAATGGCTGCCGTCCTCCGGATCGGTGACTGCCCCCTTGCTCCCGTCCTTCCGCTCCGTCCAGCTCTTCGCACCGGCGGGCAGACTGGTGCCCCGCAGATGCCCGGCGCCGGTCTGCAGCGCGGTTTCCGAAGTCCCGTGATAAACCGGCAGATACACACCGATCCGGGGGATCCCGATGTATCCCATGATATTGCTGTCGGTGCCGAGCATTGCTTCGTATTCCGCTTTTTCCTCTTTTGTGAGCCGGAAGCGGATTCCCGCCTTCGCGATCCGGCTGTTGTAATCACGCGCTTTCTGCAGGATCACACTGCACTGTTCCTCATCCAGTTCCGACACCCGGTCGTTATAGGATGCAATGACCCTGGACTGGTGGAAGGCATTCCAGCGGTCCGAAAGAGACGGGTAGAGGATCAGGGACAGGCCGGCGGCAAACAGGATGACCAGCAATAAATTGATTATATGTTTTTTCATGACACGGGGGGCAGATACCGGCTTCGGCTCAAATCAGATAGCTAGCCCCGGATCCTTCGCCGCGTCACCAGGACTGCTCCTGCGGTGATCACAAGAACCGCGCCCAGGATGTAAAATACTGTGGTCCCGATCCCGCCGGTCGAAGGAAGTTCGGTGCCGGATTCATTGACGACGATGCAGGCCTGTTCGGTATTGGCAGCCGTATAGTCGCCTTCCCTGATCGTAAAGGATGCTTCCGCAGCCCTGTTATAGCCGTCCGGGACAGTCTTTTCGACCAGTGTATAAGTTCCGTCCGCCAGACCAGTAAACGGCTGCACAGCACCGGCTTCATCTGAGATATATTCCGTTGCATCGTTTATACTGGCTACCCAGCGAACCGCGACGTCCGTTGCTGCGGCAGATTCGTCTTCTTCCGTTTCCGGATCATCTTCCGCGGCGGCTGCCGCAGGATCGAACCGGTAATATTTTCCGTCCGTATTCCTGACTACAAATCCTGCGCCTGCAAGCGGTGCTCCCTGACCGTCCTGTTTGGTCACGGTGAACTTCGCGTTGAACACTTTGACCGTATCCGTGTCCGTCGTATGACCGTCGCCATAGTCCAGCGAAGCCGTATTTTCCGCAGCATTGATGCTGAGCGCCTCCGATGTTACGGCTGCAGAGTAAGTAATCGTGATGACCGTATCATCCGCAAGCGCAGCGAGCCAATCATTATCAAAGAAAAGCGTAATCGTGTCCGTACCGGCAGCGCCTTTCGCAAAGGTCTCGTCATCTGCTTCCGTATTCACTGTCTCCCCGGCGGGGATCTCCGCATCGTTTACAAAGACTCTGACATCGCCGTTATAGAGCAGCCCGGCGGACATCGTATCGTGGAACACGTAATTCACAGCGCCTCTGACCTTTGTGATCTGCGCACTGAACGTCACATCCGTTCCCACCTGGGCGAGGGCGTTCTGCCCGGCCGCATCGAAGCTGCCGTACGTCACGCCGGTAATCTTCTTATCCGGCGCTCCGGGGATCGCGTTTTTGTCCTCCACCTCGGCGTCCGGCTTCGTGCTGTCCACCGTGACGACCGTACCGGTGGTCGTGGTAATGAAATAGTAACCGTACTCCAGGCCCGTGATCTTCAAAGTCATTTCCGACGGCCGTGCACCGAAATCGCCGATCTTATCAGCGGCATAGGCAGCAACCGCATCCATGGCTGTCTTCCCGAGCGTATCATAAGCAGTGATAGTGCCTTTCTTCCCGCCGACCATATAGGTTCCCGCCGCATCCTCCGTAAAGGTGCCGAAATGAACATTTCCGCCGTCATCCAGGAAGAATCCTGCCGCTTTCATTGCACTGTCAAGCGCTCCGTTTGCCGGATCGATCTTATAGGAAATGGCCGTCCCGTTCGTTGATGCACCGAATACTTTGAATACTGAATAGGTGATCAGTTCGTCCGTTCCTGCATTGTCCGCCGGCAGACTGATCGTGATTGATGCCGCTCCGCCTTTTCCGGCGTCCGTTTCAACGGCAGCAAATGCAGCGGCGCTCATCCCGAATACCATAGTCACAGCAGTCAGCAGCGCGAATATCTTTCTTATCATCTTCATTTCTTTTGTCCCCTCCTGGTTTTTGCTGCTCCGGCAGACAGGATCCGCCGGAAGATGATCGTGTTTCTTTCCGGTGCGGTTTCAGCTCCCGGCGGATGTTAATGGCCGGGGTCCGTTGATGTCAGCGTGCCCTTCCTTCTTATGCGGTTCCACCTGAAGCTGCAGATGACAGCAGCTGCCGCAAGCAGGGCCATGCCGCGCAAGGTATAACGAAATGTGCCGATGCCGCCGGTACGCGGAAGTTCCATGCCCATGTTATAGGTATTGGTGATGGAAATATCCGCATTCTGCGGATCGGAAAGATTCCCTGTCACCGAAGCAACATGCTGCCACATCGACGTATCTTCAAAGACCGCTTCCCTGTTCTCATAGCTGTAGCGAATGGTCTTGCCGGCG
This sequence comes from Lachnospiraceae bacterium UBA3645, assembly GCA_002373555.1. Classification (GTDB taxonomy): domain Bacteria; phylum Bacillota; class Clostridia; order Lachnospirales; family Lachnospiraceae; genus UBA3305. The sequence goes on along the minus strand of DFKM01000211.1, from coordinate 2,030 downwards.
ATGGTAAACGAAGTGCTCTGCTGCTCAATACTGAAAAAGTAGACCGGCTCCTTCCATACGCCTGCATCAGCATTTCGGAGCATCGGCAGAAGCTGTTCCGTTACAGCCTCCCGCTCGGAAGCGGAAAGGCTGTACTCGGTCAGGATCACCGTGCCTTTTCCGAGACTGCCGGTCAGCGATCCGGCAAAGAACTGCCCTCCGTGGACCGGCCAGTCCGGATGGCTGCAGGTCGTTTCGATATCCGGTTCTCCGAAATCCATCTCCGCAGCTTTCACTGCAACGGTTCCGGTCCCCTCCGACATCACCTGATAATCCTCGATCTCATAGTTTGATTCGGAGACCGTGTAGGTCCCGGCGCCGACACCGTTGATCCGCCAGACATATGTCAGACCGTCATCGCTCATCTGTACACCGGGCGTATGCAGATCCAGCGTGTAACTGTTTCCGCCGGTCACCCGGATCCTGTAATTTCCAGGGATCATATCCGGACTGATTCCCTCCCCGGCAAACGTTTTCCGGACCTCGATGTAATTCTCATCCTGACTGATCGGGACCGCAAATAACGGCATGACAGCCGAAAGAAAGATTTCAGGATCCGGAGCCGGCAGTATCTCTTCTGTTTCCTCTGCTGACGTTTCTTTTCCCCCGGGCATCTCCGTGTTCGTCTCTCCGGCAGTTTCTTCGGCGCTGACTTCGACGGGTTCTTCGGTACCCGGTATTTCGGCAACGGGTTCCCGGGCAGATGTCTCTCCGTAGGTGATCTCCTCTTCCGCGGCGAACTCTGCCACAGGCTCCTCCTCCGTGCCTTCCTCCAGTGAATCGGCCGCCGCAGGCTCCTTCTCTTCGTTCGGTCCGTCTGTATCTGCAGATTCAGCGGATGGTTCCTCTTCCGTAAACGCCGGCATGGAAGCATTCTGTGCCGTTTCCGTCACTGTCTCCGGATCCGGACGGGCTGCGTCTTCCGCCGTCTCCGATTCCGCAGCCGGTTCGGTGAAGCATTCTTCCGTATGAACATGTTCCTCTTCCTGACAGATCAGTTCTCCGGACTCTCCGCAGCAGTCTTCGGTATGGGTATGTTCCCTGTATCCGCAGTAAGCTTCCGTCTCCGGAGGCGCCGCAGGAACCGTCAGGGAGAATGCTGCAGCCAGAACGACCGCTGCTGTCACTGCTGCAAAGCACAGCCCCTTCCCTTTTACGGCGCGAAAGACCTTCTTCATCATATTCATCGGCTGCACCTCTCCACTCCTCTTTGCAAAATCAGTTCAGTACATGTGCTGCATGAACTCGCTCATTCGTTTATAATAGTCTCACTATTACCATTTGTAATACTACCACGCGATTTATTTTCTTGCAAGATTTAAATAAAATTTAATTATTGTATGATAGTGAAAGGATTTTTAAAGTTTTTCCAAAAAGAAAAAGCTGCCCGGGCAGAAATAATAGGCAGACTCTTACAGGATATCTCATTCAGACGTTTGAATTATCAGAAAGCAGGGGTTTATATGGATAAAGACATCAGAAGGGAAATCGACCGGGATCTTACGGACCGGCCGTCAGAGAGTACGGGGAAGAAGGCGCCGAAACAGCCGAATCCTCTCTATCTGGAGATCGGGAAGCGCATCAAAAAAGCCCGCGAAACAGCACATGTCACACAGGAACAGCTGGCGGAGAATATTTCCGTTTCCTCCAAGCAGTATATCTCCGATCTGGAGAGAGGGATGGTAGGCGCTTCGGTCCCGACCATCATCAAGATCTGCGACTCGCTGCATGCGTCCGCGGACTACATACTGCTGGGTGTGACATCGGAGAACGCGTATTCCGATACCAACCGGAAGATCCGGGAAATGCCGTCGGATCAGCAGGCCATGATCGACAGGGGCCTTTCGATTCTAATCGATGCATTCGAAAAAAAAGAGCAGAAGTGACATGCACTTCTGCTCTTCTTTCTTTTTCGTCAGCCGTTTACCGGCACGCGTCCGCAAAAGCCTGAAAGATCTTCAGCTGCTCTTCCGAATCGAACATCATCTCCG
>DFKM01000089.1 GCA_002373555.1 Lachnospiraceae bacterium UBA3645 | reverse complement strand
ACTTCATTTGAAATACCTCTCTGTTCAATAAGATTTTTACCAACCGCCAAGTCAGTAAATCTTATTCTACTCTGAGGTATTTTTACTTTTCAACATCCACCACAATTTAAACTATACAGGAAGCTCCTTGTATGTTTTTGATGACATAAGGATATCGTTTTTTCATACAGAATTGGTCGCTCACCGGGCGACATTTTCACGAATTCCGGGACGTTCTGTGACGGATCTTCAGCATCCGAGCAGCGGCTGGTCATATTCGAAAAGCAGCGCATTCACAGTGAACAGATCATAGATCCTGTTCTCGATACAGTACATGATGATCAGATCGAACCGGCTGGAGTCGGAAAGCGCGATCCCGGCTCTGCCCAGCAGATCCAGGGTCTCATCCATATTCAGCTCGAGCGCCATGGCCAGCGCCACCGCCGTCTTCTTTTTCGGGAGATACTCCGGATTGCAGCGGATCTTGGAGAACAGCTTCCGGTCAAGATTCGCTTTTTTATAGACTTCAGCGTCGGTCAGCGCCTTCTTATCGATCAGGCTGAACAGTCTGGTCTGGAAGCTGTCACCGGTATGACGGATGAGATCCTTCAGGCTCTGCTTCTGTGCTTTTCTCTCTGTTTCCGGGGCTGCAGCGGAAGGTAGCGGGGCGGCCGCGGAAAGCTGGGTGTCGAATCCTTGCGGCCTCTCCCTGTGCGGTCTTCTGACAGAATGGGCGTGTTCGAGGTGTGTTTCCGCGATCCCATCCTCTGCTTCTTTCAGATCCGAAAGGAACGCAGAGATTTTCTGATCCGTCAGGCGCTGATCAAACGGTGCTGCGCTTTCCGCAAACTGCTCCCGGCTCTTTCTGTCGATATATCGGTCGTCGATAAAGGCTTTGACCGAGTCGACGAGCTGGGCAGACAGTTCATAGGCGGAACGGTCGTACACCGCCAGCGTGATCTCCATCTCATGATCATGAAGAAAGCGCCGGAATTCCCCCAGCGCTGTCTCCAGCGCCAGGTCTTTCGGAAAGCCGTAGGTGCCGGCGGAAATGAGCGGGAATACGATGCTCTCGCATCCCAGTTGTTCGGCAAGCAGAAGAGATTTCCTGTAACAGGAAGCCAGCGTCTTCTGTTCTCCGTCCGTTCCGCCTCTCCACACCGGTTCTACCGTATGGATCAGGTATTTCGCAGGAAGTCCGAAGGCGTCCGTCACAGCGGCTTCGCCGCGGGCGATATCGCCGATCTTCTTTCTGGCTTCCAGCAGCTGTTCGTATCCGGCCGCACAGTATACATCGTGATCCGTTCCCCGGCCGACCCGCGGTCCGGGATTGGCCGTATTGACGATCGCGTCGGCTTTCACTCTGGCGATGTCTTCACGAATGATCTGAAAAGGCATGGTATCCTCCTGCGCTGTCTGCGCTTCTCCCCTTTGAAAACAGCCGCCCAAAACCGGGCGGCCGTGACCTGACAGATTATTTTTCTGCAGCTTCCTGCTCGCTGCTTTCGGATGCACCGGCAGCAGCCTTTTTTCTTCTGTTATAAATGATCAGCAATGCGCCGACGGCCGCAGTCACGAGCGCAACGACCTGGGAGATCGCGATACCGGTATCCCCGATCTGCAGCTGGTCGGTCCTTAACCCTTCGATCCAGAACCTGCCAATCCCGTAACCGATCAGATACAGACAGAAGACCTCTCCGTTCCATTTCTTATGCTTTGTGAACAGCAGCATGATGATCAGAATACCCAGGTTCCAGAGGCTCTCGTACAGGAACGTCGGATGGACCTGAATATAATTGACGCCGTCCACCGTGATGATTTTATCGGCCAGTTCCTGACTGATCATGTAGGAATGCACCTTCTCAACATTCAGGCGCATTGCCAGGAGGTTCTCGGTATAGCCGCCGAAGGCTTCGCAGTTTACGAAATTTCCCCAGCGTCCGACGATCTGTCCGGTGATCAAGCCGCAACTCGCAGTATCGCACAGCTGCCCGAAATTCAGTTTCTTGATCCTGGAGTATACAACGACTGTCAGGACGGCACCGATGGCCGAACCGTACATGGCGATCCCGCCGCCGCGCAGGTTAAAGATCTCCAGCAGGTTGTTCTTGTAATAATCCCACGAAAATGCCACATAGTACGTTCTGGCACAGATGATGCCGAAGATCGTACCGTAGATGGCAAGATCGAGATAGACCTCGGGATTCTCTCCGTTCTTTTTGGCAATGATCGTCGCCATGATCAGGCCGAACAGGACACCGCTGCCCAGGATCAGGCCGTAATAGGCGATGGAGAAATTGCCGATGGAAAAGCTTTTCTGAAGGTCCGTGATCTTGATGCCGAGATTCACGAACCAGATATCGACTGTACCCAATGTAACCCCTTCCCTTTATCTGATCTCGCGTCTGTCGTAGGGAGTGCTCTGATAGACGTAGTAATTCAGCCAGTTCGTATAGAGCAGCTGGCCGGTGGATCTCCAGTTCACGACAGGCTTCTGCGACGGATCATCCCCCGGGAAATAGTTGGCCGGCAGGAGTACCGAATCCAGTCCTTTCGCCATATCCCTGTCATATTCCAGCTTCAGCGTGTTCCAGTCATATTCGGCATGGCACGTCACAAAGAATCTCCGGTTGTCCCTGCTCTTGAAGATCGTGGGGCTTCCGTCCATCGTGGTCGCCAGCATCTCCAGTTCCGGACAGGCCAGGATATCCTCCAGGTGCAGGTCCGTCGCTCTCGACTGCGGTGCCAGGAAGACATCATCAAACCCTCTGAACAGCGGAGAATTCGGTTTGTAGATCTTATGGGGATAAACGCCGAAAAGCTTGATCGGAAGATCAAATTTCCGGATCCCGTAATGATAATAGACCGCGGCAAAGACGCCCCAGCACAGATGGAATGTGCAGTGGACATGCGTTTTGGTCCATTCCATGATCTCGCACATCTCATCCCAGTAGGCGACATCCTCGTAATCAATATAGTCGAGCGGCGCGCCGGTAATGATCATGCCGTCGTATTTCTTGTGTTTGATCTGATCGAACGTATAGTAAAAATGATCCAGGTGGCTCATGTCCGTATGCGAAGATGTATAGGAACTTGTCTGCAGAAGTTCGACCTGGACCTGCAGCGGGGTATTGGAAAGCTTCCTGATCAGCTGGGTCTCGGTGATCACCTTCGTCGGCATCAGGTTCAGGATCAGCACATTGAGCGGCCGGATATCCTGATGCTCCGCTCTGTAATTCGTCATGATGAAGATATTTTCATTCTCAAGCGTCTGCTTGGCAGGCAGCGCATCCGGTATTGTAATAGGCATGAAGACATCCTCCCTTTATAATACGCGTTTGAATGATATGATACTTCATTTCGTGCTGAAAATCAACCTGTCGTTCTTTTATGAAAAAACCCCGCAGCTTCTGCTGCAGGGCATGTCGTCTTACCGTATTCTTCTGGCTTCAAGATAATATCTCTTTTCTCTGGCATGTCCCATGGAGAAGCATTTCCTGGTCAGCGGACCGTCGGCCTTCAGGCTCGGGAACAGCCTGGTCTTGTCGATCGGATCCATCAGGAAGCCAATGCTTCCCGGCTCTTCCGAGAGTTCTCTTACGACCTCTTCCCCGTGGATATAATCGATCTCGCCCTCTTCGTGGGAGAGATAATAATCCAGGAAATCCTGCAGGATACTGATCGCGAGCTGTCCTCTCGCGGGATCCAGATAAACCGTTCCTTCCTTTCCGCCCGCGCACCAGGTCACGGGATAACCGCCTTCGGCACAGACATGGGAAAGCTGCGAAAGCATTTTCTCCGGATCCGTATGCCTGATGATGCGGTAAATGGACTCGATCTTCTGCACATCATCATACAGGTTGTTCAGTTCGACCATGGTGTAACGGAGCGGGTCGTTGGTGAAATCCTTTTCCGGATGCGCCTTCTTCTCCGCTTCATAGACTTCCTTCGCTGTCACGATCGAATGATTGCCGTCGCCGACAGCGAACAGCACGGGATCGCCTTCCAGATCCTCGTAACGGTGCGTCTCGCGGATCATATATTCGGATACACGTCTGTCAAATGCATCCTCCTCTGCGCCTTTGACGAGCCAGCCGCGGATCCGGCCGCCGTTTTCCATCAGTTCGAAATCGTACAGCAGCGGCAGATCCTTTTTATGATCCGTGATCGGTGCGATCAGGCTCATTTTGTCGTCATCCGCCAGCATCAGGACATGGGAGACCTCGAGCGGCGCATTCTGCCGGATCTTTACGCGGACGGGGATCCTTCCGAGGACCGTCTGTTCGGAAGCGCGGATCGGCGAAGTGGAATCCGGCCTGTAATCATAAGCCTCCAGATCGATCACGCCCAGAATACCGCGGCGGATGTCGCCGTTCTGCAGTGTTCTTTCTATATAGATATAGCTGTCCTTATATTCCGTAAAAAGATCACGCTGCAGGTAATCCTCCATGGCCTGATGGACATTTTCGATCCTCTCCTCCACATGATGCTTCAGATCGACTTCCGAAATGATGAGTTCTCCCGTCGACGGCTTGCCTTCCGCCCTTTTCTTTACGCGCTCCCAGTAATCCGGCTGTGAAGTGAACTGATCGCAGGCGATCACAGCCCAGTCTTCCATCGAAACATCTCTCGGTATAAGTATATCTGCGGATCCGAATACCTTCATCAAATCTCTCTCTTTCTCACTTTATCGCGTCACAGTGAAAACAGTACAGCTTCGGGCATTATACAATAGGACGTTTCTGTTGACAAGACCGGAAATGTGCCAAACACAGAAGAAAGGGGACAGTTTCCCGGCTGCCCCCTATGTCACGGCGAAGAAATTGTACAGTTTCATCGTCCGGATATCGTCCTTCGAGATTTTCAGCATGTCGGATAAAGCGGCATCCTCCTTCAGCGGCTTCTTCGAGAACAGCATTTTCAGCGCCACCGGCATCAGCGGCCGGGAAGAGATCCCGTTCCACAGCCCCCACTTCACCTCCGAATCCATGAAGGATGCCAGGATCTGCACGCTGCCGTGCTCCATGGGATTGGTCTGATGAACGACTTCGATGATCGAAAGCGCATCGAAATGCTTAATATAGCCGGTATAAGTGTTCTCGCACTGCTGATATCTGTCGGGATCCTTATAATTCATATACATGATCAGCTTGTACTGGTT
>DFKM01000135.1:2526-3042 GCA_002373555.1 Lachnospiraceae bacterium UBA3645 | reverse complement strand
CACCCTGCTGTGCTGTCCGTTATGCTTTCATTCCCGGCCCGCAGGTAAAGGTAAGCGCAGTTTACAGATTCGTCGATTTCCCGGGCGCTGTCAGCTTTCACTGCGATGATCCGCTGCTGAACAGGATCTGGGATGTGTCGGCACATACCTTCCGACTCTGTTCGGGAATCTTCTTCACGGACGGCATCAAACGGGACAAATGGATCTGGAGCGGCGATGCCTACCAGAGCTTTTTCGTGAACCGCTATCTGATGGCGGATCCGGATATCGAGCGGAGAACTCTGCTGGCGCTGCGCGGCAGTGATCCCGTAACAACGCATATCAATACGATCGTAGATTATTCCCTGCTGTGGATCCTTGCCGTTTCGGAGCATGTGAAAAGTGCGGGCGACACCTGCTTCCTGCGCAGACTCTGGCCGAAGATGAAATCTCTGATGGATTTCTGTGAATCACGGCTTGATGAAGACGGTTTTATCGTCGGACAGGAGAGAGACTGGGTCTATATCGACTGGGCGG
>DFKM01000135.1:0-2479 GCA_002373555.1 Lachnospiraceae bacterium UBA3645 | reverse complement strand
ACTGGGCGGAGATCGACAAGGACGGTCCGACGGCAGGAGAACAGATGCTGTTATCTGCTGCATGGAAGACCATGGCTGAACTGACCGAATACCTCATTCAGGAACAGAAGGAAAGACCGTTCGTTTCCGCCAGCAGCATGTATCCCGTACGCAGGGAGCTGTCCGATCCGGAATATGCCGCAGTCGCTGCCGCTTGGAAACGCAAATCAACGGAACTTGCGGAAAAGATCGATCAGTATTTCTGGAGTGAAGACGCGGGCGCATATATCGATTCTTTCATTTCCGGGCGCTGTCATATCAGCAGACAGACCAATATCCTGGCGCTGCGGACCGGCATTGCGGACGACCGGCAGAAGAAGCTGATCTTTGCGAATGTACTGAAAAATGATTCCGTCCCGGCGATCAAAACGCCATATTTCCAGTTTTATGCACTGGATGCCCTGGCCGGGCTGGGAGAGCTTGACAGTGTCATGCATACCCTGAAGGATTACTGGGGCGGCATGCTGGACCGCGGTGCCGTCACATTCTGGGAAGAATTCGATCCGGAAATCACCGGTACGGCACAATATGATATGTACGGTGACAGATTCGGCAAGAGCCTTTGTCATGCCTGGGCCGCCAGCCCGGTCTATCTGATCGCAAGATATTTCGTCGGTCTTCGCTTTGCGGAGGCGGAAGGTACAGGTTTTATTCTGGAACCGCAGCTCCGATATTTCGGATCTCTGGAATGTACATTACCCGTCGGTATGAAAGGCGGATCCGTGAGCCTGCACACCGATGGAAGGCGTCTTACCGTCTGTTCCGAAGGTGTTTCCGGTATCCTGCGGATCGGCGGAGAGGAAAAAATGATCATTCCGGGACAGAAAACGGTCTGGAATTTTTGCGTATAAAGTTGTAGAATGTCTTTATTGAGCATCGGACCGGATTTTGAAGGCATGCAGAGGTGTTTGACGTGTTGCGGATCGCGATCATTGAAGATGACAGAGAATACGCTCAGGAGATAAGAGAATATCTTGAGCGTTTTTCTGCTGAGCACGATGTTGCGGTTGAAACCGTTCTTTTCACGGACGGCGATCAGATCGTGGAAAATTACAGCGGGGATTACGATATTCTGCTGATGGATATTGAACTCCCTCTTCTGAACGGAATGGAAGCTTCCGAAGAGATCCGGAAGGTCGATCCGGAAGTGGAGATCATCTTTATCACGAACTCCCCGCAGTATGCCATCCAGGGATACCGCGTCGGTGCGCTGGATTATATTCTGAAACCGGTGAATTATTATGCCTTCGCGCAGACAATGACCAGAGCGGTCGAAAGAACGGAACTCAAACGTGACCGTTCCATCCTGGTCAGCGTACGGGGCGGAAAACAGAAGGTCGAAGTCCTGAAAATACGGTTCGTGGAAGTCAGAGACCATGATCTGACATTCCATCTGGAAGACGGCGACATCACTGCCAAGGGAACAATCCGGGAACTGATCGATGAACTGTCGGATCAGGATTTCTTTCACTGCAATAAAGGCTATCTGATCAATCTGGCCTATGTGGACGGCATTATCGGACTGGATGTGCGGATCGGAGAGGATATCATACCCGTCGGACGCACCCGGAAGAAGGCTTTCATGGAAGCACTGAACGGTTATATGAGCAGGCATAACCTGTAGCTTTCCGGAGGGGAATCAATTGAGAATCGCGCCTCTTGATCTTGCAAATACGCCCGGCATCTACTACGCACTGACTTACGGGATCAGTGCGCTTCTTTTTGTGTTCCTGAACAAGCGGCGGAAGGAGACCGTGATCTGGACGCTGCAGTTTGCCGTAATATGGATCATGCTGTCTCTATTCATGCTGTTTACTTATCAGATCCTGCCTCTCTCACTTTTCCTTCCGAGCGTACTCCTCGAATTCCTTGCAGTATTTCTTATGATCCATGCAGGCTGTGACATGGATCTGAGGAACTGCGTCTATTTTGCCGTAAACGCATTTATCCTCGGAGAATTTGCTGCTTCCCTCGAATGGCAGATCTTCTATTTCGAACTTGTTTCCATGGAACTGCCGCTGCGCATGTGGCTGAACATACTGACACTTCTGATCGTGCATGTGCCGGTCTTTACGATCATCTGGTTCCTGCAGAAACCGTATCGTGACGGGAACCGGTTTCTAACGATTTCCGGACGTCAGATGATCACGGTAATTCTGACAGGCACTGTCATTTATGCCCTCAGCAACATCAGCTATGCCCTGAAAAACACACCGTTCAGTTCCAGCTTCGTTTCGGAGATCTTTACCATCCGCACGCTGGCGGATCTCGGAGGCATCGCCGTTCTGTTCGGCTATCACATGACGCTACAGGAGACCCAGGTCCGCCGGGAGATGGAGAAGCTGGAGAACGTGCTTGACATGCAGTATAAACAATTTCAGATCTCCGAGCAGACGATCGATCTGGTCAACAGAAAATATCATGACCTCAAGCATCAGAT
>DFKM01000027.1 GCA_002373555.1 Lachnospiraceae bacterium UBA3645 | reverse complement strand
CCGCACAGAGCTTCTTTCTACGCCGTCAAGCGGGCGATGAAAGGAAAAAAATCTATCTTCTGCGGCGATATCGGATGCTACACACTCGGCAACGCCATGCCGCTTGATATGTGCGATACCTGCCTCTGTATGGGTGCGGGCATCAACATAGCGCAGGGCGTGAGACATATTGAACCGGATACGAATGCGTTCGCATTCGTCGGAGATTCCACGTTTTTCGCTTCCGCCATCACGGGTATCATCAACGCGGTCTACAACCAGGCTGAGATGACCGTCATTATTCTTGACAACTCGACGACCGCCATGACCGGCCACCAGCCGCACCCCGGCACCGGCCGCACCATGATGGGAGACGTCGTCGCGAAAGTCAATATCGAGGCGGTCCTGCGCGGAATCGGACTGAAATTTGTCGAGACGGTCAATCCGCTGGATCTCTCCAAAGCGATCAAAGTCGTAAAACACGCTGCCGCGGAACCCGGTGTCAAAGCCGTTATTTTCAAATCTCCGTGCGTCGCGATCACAAAGCCCGATAAGCCGCTTCATGTCGATCAGAGCAAATGCATTCAGTGCAAGCGCTGCATTCGTGAGATCGGATGTCCCGGTATCATCATCACGGACGGCAAGGTGCAGATCGACGATTCCCTCTGCACGGGCTGCTCGCTCTGCTCGCAGATCTGTCCGCCGGGCGCGATAGGGAGGTAACGAATATGAATAAGAACATCATACTCTGCGGCGTCGGCGGTCAGGGCACCGTCCTCGCCTCAAAGCTCATCGCTGCCTCCGCCATGGAAAAAGGGCTGAAAGTCATGAGTGCCGAGACGATCGGTATGGCCCAGCGCGGAGGAAATGTCTTCAGCAACATCCGCATCAGCGATGAAGCGGAGATGTATGCCCCGATGATCGGGCAGGGACAGGCCGATCTGATTCTTGGCTTCGAGCCGGGTGAGACCGTCCGCATGCTGCCTTTCCTGAAAAAAGACGGATACGTCATTACGAATATCCGACCGGTCAAGCCGACGACAGCCACGCTTATGGGATCTACCTACGGCGGGGACGAGATGATCAGCTATCTGAAATCCGTCATCTCCGAAGACCATCTTCTGATCGTCGACGGCACACAGGCGATCTCCGAACTCGGAAATCCCCGCTGCCTCAATGTGGTCCTGCTCGGAGCGGCGGTCCGGACCGGAGCGCTCGGACTGACGGAGGATGATATACTGAATTCCATGCCGAAGGTCATTAAGCCGAAGTTCCTGGCGCTGAATGAGCAGGCCTTCCGATATGTGAAGTGATTCCCGCGGCCGCATCCGCTGCCGCTGTCTGACTGTACCGTATATTACAGGCATTTTCGAAACCGTAACGCAGCGGGAGTATATGAACGATTCAAACAATCTTCACAAGCCTTAGAACTTCTTCATATCTTGCACGAATGTTAGCAGTTCTTGGCGCGGAAGCCGTTTGAATGTTCATATACTCTCCGTGAGGTGTACGTTTTCGGAAATATCCTGCTGCATACTTAAGAAAGGAGTGGAATCCCCCGGGTTCCGACACACCTATGAAAATATCAGAAAAGCAACTCGCCCAGGTCAATGACCGCATCAATGCTCTCGTAAGCGCAGGCAGCTTTTATGGCAAAAAGCTCGCCGAAGCCGGCATTACACATGTCGACACCGCAGAAGACTTCGAGAAGCTTCCGTTCTCCGAGAAAAACGATCTCCGCGATGCCTATCCGCTCGGACTTATGACCGCGCCGGAAGAGGAGATCGTCCGCATCCACTCCTCCTCGGGAACCACAGGACTTCCGGTCATCATCCCTTATACAGCCAAAGACGTAGACGACTGGGGCGAAATGTTCAAGCGCTGCTACGAGACAGCCGGAATTACCAATGAGGACCGCATTCAGATCACTCCGGGCTACGGTCTCTGGACCGCAGGCATCGGCTTCCAGAACGGTGCCGAAAAACTCGGAGCGATGGTCATCCCGATGGGACCCGGCAACACGGAAAAACAGCTTCAGATGATGATGGACATGAAGTCCACCGTCCTCTGCTCCACATCTTCCTATGCTCTGCTTCTGGCCGAAGAAATCGAAAAGCGCGGTATAAAGAACAAGATCCACCTGAAGAAGGGCGTCATCGGTTCCGAGCGCTGGGGCAAGGCCATGCGCGATCGTATCCAGGGAATTCTGGGAATCGAGCTCTATGATATCTACGGTCTGACCGAGATCTACGGACCCGGTATCGGAATAAACTGCTCTGAGACCGAATACATGCACATCTGGGACGACTATCTCTACCTCGAGATCATCGATCCGGTTACCGGCAAGGTCCTTCCGGACGGAGAGTGGGGCGAGATCGTCATCACAACACTGGTCAAGGAGGGCGCGCCGCTCATTCGCTACCGTACGCACGACCTTTCCCGTATTATTCCGGGCAAATGCACCTGCGGCCGCTCCTACCCCCTCATCGACATCATCAAAGGCCGTACCGACGACATGATGAAGATCAAGGGCGT
>DFKM01000057.1 GCA_002373555.1 Lachnospiraceae bacterium UBA3645 | reverse complement strand
TCCATGATCTCCGCGGGATGTCCGTCTCCGCAGGCCAGGTTAACGAGCCGGCCTTCACCGAGAACAAAAATCCACCTGCCATCCTCCTGCTGGTATCCCATGATGTTGTTCCTGGCGGGTTCAGCCTGCACTGAATGCGCCCGCAGCCAGGCAACATCCACTTCCACATCAAAATGTCCGGCATTCGTAAGGATCGCACCATCCTTCATATTGGCAAATGCTTCCGGCCCGATGACATCCTTGCAGCCGGTGACCGTCACGAAGAAATCGCCGTATTTCGCGGCTTCCCTCATCGGCATGACGTCAAAGCCGTCCATGACCGCCTCGATCGCACGGACCGGATCGACCTCGGTCACGATGACCTGTGCGCCGAGTCCCTTCGCGCGCATGGCCGTTCCCTTGCCGCACCAGCCGTAGCCGGCGACGACCACGGTCTTCCCGGCCACGATCAGATTGGTCGTGCGGTTGATGCCGTCCCAGACAGACTGGCCGGTCCCGTAACGGTTGTCGAACAGATGCTTGCAGTCCGCGTCATTCACGGTGATCATCGGGAATTTCAGTTCGCCCGCCGCATCCATGGCTTTCAGACGGAGAATGCCCGTCGTGGTCTCCTCGCAGCCGCCGATGATATCAGGCAGCAGTTCCGGATGTTCATAGTGCAGCGCATGGACCAGATCCCCGCCGTCATCGATCACGATGTTCGGTCCGGCAAGCAGGACTTTTTCCACATGGCTGTTATATTCTTCGGCCGATACGCCGTACTTCGCAAAAACAGTGATGCCGTCATCCGCGAGGGCCGCCGCGACATCGTCCTGTGTGGAGAGGGGATTCGAGCCCGTCACATACATCTCGGCGCCTCCCGCCGCAAGCACTTCACAAAGATACGCGGTCTTTGCCTCCAGATGGATGGACAGCGCGATCTTTTTTCCCGCAAAAGGCTGTTCTTCCCGGAAACGCTTCTCCAGCGCGGACAGGATGGGCATATTCCTTCGCACCCAGGCAAGCTTTCGGTGTCCGGATTCCGCAAGATTTATATCTCTGATATCTGATTTCATAGTGATCCTTTCCATAATGAAAATACGCAAAAACAGAGTCCCCGGATAAGGGCCTTCTGATCCTCGTATCATAATAACAGTCAATCCGCACGTTTTCAAGTGCCGCCCGCCTTTTCACAGTTTTTTCAGAAATATCCAGCCTTTTCATCTTTATTTGTAAAAGTATTCAAAAATGCCCATTCAATAGTTTTCATATATTTATATTATATATAGGAAGATGCAAGTAATATCTTAATTTATAGTAATTGCTATTGATTATCTTCCTCATTTATATTATAATGCGATCAAAACCAACGAAAAGACGGCAGTTTAGAAATTTTTTATACTTTTTTCATATTTTCATTCAAAGGAGAAGGAACCATGACACTTAAACAGCTGGAATATTTTCTGGCCATTGCAGAGGCGGGTCACATCACCGCCGCTGCCAAGAACCTGAACATTTCTCAGCCGCCCCTTTCCCTGCAGCTGAAAGCTCTGGAAGATGAGCTCGGGGTTCAGCTCTTTGAAAGAGACAAGCGGAATCTGACGATCACCCACGAGGGCCTGATCTTAAAGGAACGCGCGCTGGAGATCCTTGACATGGTCAACAACACTGTCCGTGAGCTTCAGAATATGGGGACTGATTCTTCGGGCAGCATCCGCATCGGCACGATCGCGTCGGCCTGCACGCATGTTCTGCCGGAGCATTTCATGTCCTTCCGGAAGAAATATCCGAATGTGGACTTCCATATCTTTGAGGGCAATTCCACCGCGATCATCGATATGCTGATGAACAACCAGGTCGACATCGGGATCATCCGCGAGCCCTTCAACACCGGCGTTTTCAACAGCGTGCCCTTAAAGGACAAGGATCTGAATGACAATGCTTCCGATTCGTTCGTCGCGGTCGGTCTTCCTTCCTTCTTCGCGGATGATGCGAAGGGAGAACTGCAGCTCGCGGATCTGAAGGGCAAGCCCCTGATCATTCACAGAAGATTCAACGACATCATCATCAACAGCTGCCGGCAGAAGGGCTTCTCGCCCGACATCATCTGCCAGACCGGCGAGCTTGCTTCCTCGCTCAGCTGGGCGGAAGCCGGCATCGGCATTGCCATCGTCGCGAACAATGCAACAGTCCAGTCGAAGGCGGATCATCTGGTCATCAAGAAGATCACCAATCCTACGATCGCTTCCCAGGCCTATCTTGTCTGGGACAAGAACCAGAACATCTCCCATCTGGCGAAGCAGTTCATCGAGCTGTTCTGACATTTTACGGATACAGGCATACAAAAACTGCTGCGGAGGATCTCCGCAGCAGTTTTCTTTTGTCTCATGCTTCCGGATGCAGGGCCCGGATCCGCATTTCCCGGTTCATCCTGCGGTATTCGCCAAGGACCATATCGTCCAGCTTTTTCCGCAGTGCGCGCGTCGTCGGATGCACCACATCCCGGAACTCGCCGTCGTTTCCCAGCCTGCTCGGCATGGCAACGAACAGTCCGTTGCGCCCTTCGATGACTTTCAGGTCATGGATCACAAGTCCGTCATCCAGGATCAGTTCCGCTGTTGCAAGGACCCGGTTGCCCGGGTCCCGCAGCAGCTTTACATTTACTTTTTTGATCATCAGGTCCCTCCGGAAGACCTCCGGAGGATTGCGGCCTGCGGCAGCACTGCCGCGGCCCCTTACCGGATCAGCATACGGTATTACTCCGTGATGATGAGCGGCTTCTCAGGCGTTCCCTTGTGTACTGCGCCGGCGGGGATGGTGACGCCCGCTTCCACGATGCAGTATTCGAGGACCGCGCCGTCCGAAACATAGCTGTCCTTGAAGATCAGCGAATTTCTGATCACGGCGCCGTTTCCGACAAATACCTTCCGGAACAGGATGGAATCCGTCACTTCGCCGTTCAGGATCACGCCGTTCGCGATCAGGCTTCCCTTGACTTCCGCGCCGGTATTGTATTTCGCGGGCGCATAGTCATCCACCTTCGTCTGGATCGCAGGATACTCATGGAAGAAATGTTTTCTCACGTCATCCTTCAGGAAATCCATGTTGGCATCATAGTAAGCCTTCACTGTGGAAATGTTGGTCCAGTAGGAATCCAGCCGGTAGGCCATAATATTCATAACATTCTTCTGACGCATGATGACGTCGCGGACGAGATCCGTCCACTCCATCTCACGGCACTGCTCCATCAGGGAGATGAGCAGTCTGCGTCTGATGACATAGATACCGGTGGAAACAGTCCGGAAAGGAGACGCCACGGGTTTCTCTTCCCACTCCAGGATCCGGCCCTTCTCATCCGTCTGCAGAACGCCGAAACGGCTTACGTCCGCGCCTTCCGGGAAATCCTTGCAGACGACGGTGATATCCGCGTCATTGTCCGAATGGAAATCGATGACATCGTTATAGTCCAGCTTGTAGATGCCGTCGCCGGGCGCGATCACCACATAGGGCTCGTGTCTCTTGTAAAGGAAATTGAGGTTCTGGGAAATGGCGTCCGCCGTACCGCGGTACCAGTCATTGTTTTCGGGTGTAATGGTCGGGTTCAGGAGATACAGGCCGCCCTGTTTTCTTCCGAAATCCCACCATTTGGAGGAGCTTAAATGCTCGTCCAGCGATCTGGAACTGTACTGTGTGATGACAGCTACGGTCCCGATGCCGGAATTGCTCATGTTGCTGAGCGTAAAGTCAACGGCCCTGAAGCTTCCCGCCATGGGCATGGCCGCGATCGCGCGTCTGCTGGAAAGCTCGCGCATACGTCTGTTGTTTCCTCCTGCAAGGATCATACCCAATGCTTTCATGCTTTCTCACCTGCCTTTACGATAAATCCGCCGTCTTCAAGACGTCCGCCCGGATAGTCTGCGCTCTCGGTCACGCCGACGATCGCTGTATTGAGACCCACGCTTACGTCTGCGGGGATCACGGAATCCGCCGCGACCGTCACGAGTTCGGCGCAGTAGACTCTCTTATCCAGCTTGCTCTCCGCGTACTGGCCTTCGCCAAGCACGGTATTGTCGCCGATCACGACATTCTCTGCGATGATGGCCTTTCTGATCCGCACATTCTTTCCGATCTGTGCGCCGGCCATGACGATGCTGTCCTCAATCACGGAGCCTTCGCCCACGATGACATTCGAGCCGAGCACGGAATGCTTCACGGTGCCGTAGATCTCGGAGCCGCCGCCGATGATGCACTTGCAGGCAACAGAGCCGGGTGCCATATATTCGGGCAGCATGCTGTCTGTCTCGGTATAGATCTTCCAATACTCCTCGTACAGATTGAAGTCAGGCACGAGCTCGACGAGCTCCATGTTGGCTTCCCAGTAGGAGGAAAGGGTTCCGACATCCTTCCAGTAACCGGTGAACTCATAGGTATAGAGTTTCTTCTGCTGCTCGAAGCAGTACGGAATAATGTGCTTTCCGAAGTCACACTCGGGAACATCCTTCAGTGTGATGAGCGCGTCGCGAAGCACCGGCCAGTTGAAGATATAGATGCCCATGGAGGCAAGGTTCGACTGCGGCTCCTTCGGCTTCTCCTGGAAGGCAGTGATCCTGCGGTTCTCATCCGTAACGACGATACCGAATCTGCTGGCCTCCTCCCACGGTACGGGCATGGAAGCGATGGAAACATCCGCGCCTTTCTTCTTATGCTCGGAGAGCATCTCTTCATAATCCATCTTGTAGATGTGGTCACCCGACAGGATGAGCACATAATCCGGATTGTATCTCTCCATGAACTCCAGGTTCTGATAGATGGCATTGGCCGTGCCGGTATACCATTCGGTATCGCCGGTCTTCTCATACGGCGGCAGTACGCTGACGCCGCCCACGCGTCTGTCCAGATCCCACGGGATACCGATGCCGATGTGCTTGTTCAGCTGGAGCGGTCTGTACTGGGTCAGTACGCCGACCGTATCCACGCCGGAATTAACGCAGTTGCTCAAGGGAAAGTCAATGATCCTGTATTTCCCTCCGAAGGATACAGCAGGCTTAGCCACTTCGCTCGTAAGCACGCCCAGTCTGCTGCCCTGTCCGCCAGCCAGAAGCATGGCGATCATTTTTTTCTTAATCACGCAATCACCCCTCTTTTTCCTTAGCAGCTCATGCTGCAGCTAATGTGATTATAGCATACTACTTTTTCAAAGGGAAGAAAAATCTGACAGTCTATTGAAGATTATGCCAAATTAACGTATAATCGAAAAAACCCGTGCTTTTTTAAGGTTTAAAGGAGGTACATTTGAAATATATCCATACCGCCGACATACATCTTGGCGCTTCTCCCGACAGAGACCGTCCGTGGGGCGATTCGCGCAGGCTTGCCGTTTATCAGACCTTCGAGGCCATCATAAACACCGCGCGGAATGAAAAAACTGACCTTCTTCTGATAGCCGGCGATCTGTTCCACAGGCCGCCCGTCATGCGCGAGGTAAGAGAACTTGCCTCGCTGTTTTCACGCATTCCCGACACGCAGATCGTCCTGACCGCAGGCAACCACGATCATCTGTATCCCGGCTGCGCCATGCTCTCCATGCCGCTCGGCGATCATGTGCATCTTCTGGATGCGCAGGCGCTGTCCAGCATCACCTTTCCTGCGCTGCACACCGTCGTGCACGGTTTCAGCTACCACCAGGCCGAGCATCCGGCGCCTTTCCCGGCGACCGTCACCGCGCCCGATGACGGGATGCATCACATCCTGATGCTCCACGGCGGCGATGCGGATCATCTCCCGCTGTCCTTCGATGCGCTGGCATCCGCCGGTTTTGATTATGTCGCCCTCGGGCACATCCATCAGCCGCGGCTTTTTGAAAAATGCGCGATGGCCTACTGCGGCTCGCCCGAGCCGATGGACCGCTCGGATACGGGAAAGCGGGGCTATATCAAAGGAAGCATCACTTCCTCCGGCACCGAATTCCGGTTCGTTCCGTCCGCTTCCGGGGAATACCGTCAGGTCACGATCACCGTGAATCCGTCGAGCACCTCGGCGCAGATCACCGATACCCTGCGGGAAAAGCTCGACCATAACGAACGGTACTTCTACCGGATCACCCTGGCCGGCGAACGTGCGCCGGATATCCGCTTCGATCCGGAGATCATCATGATGGCCGGACAGATCGTCGATATCACCGACAATACGATCCCGGCGTTCGATCTGGACAGGCTCCGCGAGGAGCATTCGCACGATCTGATCTCCCATTATATTGAGAAGCTGTCCGGCGGGTCGGCGCTCGAGCGGAAGGCGCTCTCCTACGGCCTGGCCGCACTGCTCGATCCCGGGAATTAACGAGGTGTTCCGATGAAGATAAACCGCATCCATATCAACAGCTTCGGCAAACTGAAGAACCGGACGTTCGCCTTTTCCGACGGCATCCACGTGATCCAGGGCCCGAACGAGAGCGGGAAATCCACGCTGCACGCCTTTCTGGAGGCCATGTACTTCGGTCTGGAGCGCGGACGCGGACGCGCCGCAAAGACAGACAATTACACCAGATACTATCCGGAGGAAGGCGGCAGCACCTACGGCGGCGTCCTGGAATTTTCCCAGAACGAGACCATGTACTCCGTCTACCGGAATTTCAGCCGCGATCCGTCCGGGTATACACTGATGGACGAGACGCACGGAAAACAGCTTTCCCCGGACGCGGAAGAATACCGGCAGATCCTGGGCGGCCTGACCCTGCCGCTCTACCGCAACACCGTTTCCCTGAAACAGCTGCAGGCGAAGACATCCGATGAGCTCCCCGGGCTCTTAAAGAACCACATCGTCAATCTGAAGCAGGCCGGCTCGGCTTCGCTGGATCTGAAGAAATCGAAGGAGCATCTGGCCCGTGAGAAGAAGACGCTGCTCCAGTCCGTGCAGGCGGACGCCGAAAAGCAGGCCTCGCTTCTGTCGATGCAGATCCGTGAGGAGGAAGCTGCCATATCCGCACTGCCGGATCCCGCCGAACTGGCGCAGAAGCAGGAGGAAGCGGACCGCCTCAGTGCGGCGCTGTCCGATGACAGCGGTACCCGCAGCGAGCTTCTGGATGCGATCCATGAACGCGAGCAGGAGCTTTCAGACAGCGAAGCGGAAGCCGCAAAATACGCTTCCGGCGCGCGCCTGTTTGCCGGCGGCGGCATCCTGCTGATCCTCGCGGCCGTGCTGATGATGTTTGTTTCGTTCCCGATCCCCGCCGCGCTCTGCGCAACAGCAGGCCTGCTGCTCGCCGCTGCCGCAGCGCTGTATTCCGGGAAGAGCCGTTCGCTGCGCGCCGGCGACGGTGCCGCATCGGACCTGTCCGCCCTGCGAAAGGAGGAAGAATCCCTGACCACGGGCATTCTCAAGAAACAGCAGTCGCTGAAAGCGCTGGAGCATGAGATCGGCGATCTTTCCCGCGGTCTCTATAAACGCGGAGAATGCGAGGAACGAAAAAGGACCGCCGAAGAAAAGCTCGAGGCGCTGGCGCCGGTCATCGAGCGGAATCAGGCGATCCTTATGGAGTGTAAAGCGATCGATCTGGCCGCGGCAACGATCGATGAACTGTCCGGAAATGTATTCGATTCCTTCGGGAAATATCTGACCGACACCGCCTCCGACCTGATCCGTCAGATCACGGGCGGCCGGTATACCCGGCTGCTGATGGATGAGAACATGGAACTTTCGCTGGAGCACGAGCACCAGCCGGTCCCGATCGCTTCCGTCAGCGTGAGCACCATCGACCAGGTGTATCTGGCCTTGCGCATCGCCTGCATCGAATTCTTCTGGCCGGAGGAATCGATGCCGCTGCTGCTCGATGAAAGCTTCGCCATGTATGACACGGCGCGCATCACCGAGACGCTTACGTGGCTGGCCGAATCCTATCCCGGCCAGATCTTCCTCTTCACCGCGCAGAGCCGGGAAGAAGAGATCCTCAAGTCCTGCCGGATCAGACATCAGACGATCCGCCTGTAAATCAATATCAGTCAGCAGACGCTGCGCCCGCCGCGACAGGTTCCGCGGCCGGTGCAGCGTAATATTTTCCGATCACATCCCAGACTGTGCTGCCGTCCATGCCGTGTTTCCAGAAAGCGATGCCCTTCAGTTCATTCGCCTGGATCAGCCGGATCCTGGCCTCCTGGGACGCATCATCCTCGAGCCAGAGCTGAATGACCGCACCGTCTTCTTCGGTATGCGCCAGATTCTGTCCCAGCTCTTCCTGCCAGGCGACTTCCATGTTGTGATTCTTTGCATACTGCGCGGCACCGTCCATGCCCAGCGCTTCGGAAGTCAGTCCGTCCGGACCGTCGATCCATACCCTGGTATAAAAGGGCGTGCCGCAGATGAGCCTGTCCGCCGTGGTCCTTGCGAGCAGATCGCGGATCCCCTGCGAGACGAAAGGCAGCGATGATGTCGAACCGGGATCGCTTCCCGGATAATGCTCGTCATAAGCCATCAGCACGATATAGTCGACGACCTTCGCCTGTTCTTCCAGGTGATATCTTGCGATGCCGCCGCCCGAAGGCATGCCGGAATCGACCGACAGGATCATGCCTCTCTTTCTGCATTCCACGGAAAGCTCGCGGATGAACTGGATATAGGCATCGCCCGTCTCTTCCGGCAGTCTCTCGATATCCACATTCAGCCCGTCCGCACCGACGGCATCCAGCGCCGCAAAGATCTTCTCCGTCAGCGCATTCCGGACCGACGTCGGGACAAGAGCGGCATTCAGATCCACCTCATGGTTGACATTATCAAGCATCACCCAGACCTGCATGCCGGCATCGTGCGCTTCATTCACATAGTCCGCATCGCCCTTTGTCTCCAGCTCAGAGGCGGTCTCCGTCATGGAAAGCCAGGTCGGACAGATCACATTGACCGGCGTTTTCTTCGCGATGAAGGAGGAAAGCTCCTTGTTCCCGGTCGAGCGGAAGACCTGATGCCAGAGCATGCATACATCTCCCGGAAAGTCCGTATGCGTATATTCCGGTTCGGTGTACGGACCGCTCTCCGTCACTTCCTCCGTCTTTTCCAGCGCGGATTTGCGGATATAACCAATGAAGCCGTCCCGGCTCTGCACCCGGTCCCAGTTCTCAAGCTCCTCCAGGATGACCACCTCATCGCCGGGCGAAAGGGTGGTCATGACCGGGCTGCGGACGCCGCCCTTGACGCGCAGTGCCTCCTCTTCCTTCAGCGTGCCCACCAGTTCGCTTCCCCAGACGGTCCGCAGCACAATCCTGGCCGGGTCTTCATAATTCTCGGCGCTGATATTGGAATACTGCTGCACATAGGTCAGGGAAATATAGACTTCTCCGTCCTCGATCAGGAAGACCGGCGCATCGTCGAATGCGGTCTCTGTATCGGCGGTCACCGTCTCTTCCGGAAGCGTATAGAGCAGAAGCTCTTCGACGGGATCCCAGTAGAATCCGCCGTTCAGCTCCTTCCGGATGACATCATAGGGAAGATAGGCATGCCCCAGCGTCCACAGCGCCCGCTTCTCCGAGAGCTCGTGATTCGCGATGATGGCCGCCGTACCTTCTTCGGATCCGTAGATGGCCGAAAGATCGGCCTGCCGGTCGGTCGGGATCCTCCTGGTGATCCATTCTCCGGCCAGTCCCGCCGCCGCGACCGCGGCGATCAGGATCAGGATGATCAGTACGGGAGATTTTCTTCGCTTTTTCGTTCTTCTTTTCATATGGCATTCCCTGTATTTCTGTGATGGATATCTCTTTACTCGTTTTTGGAGTATACCACAGACCTGCAGGTATTACAAACCGCCATCATGCGGATCTTTCGGATGGAGGAAACATTTTTGGAAAACAGATGCCGCACCCGATCGTGATCCGGCGGCTGCCGGCCGCCCTGTATCCGCGCATGACGACGGTCCTTTTGTCGTGACACAGCAGATGCCTTCTGAAGAGAAAATCAGGATGGTTTCCGCAGGCATGCCGCCGTATTCCCCGCACTCCTTTCCAAACCGTATCGTCCACTCGTTCCGGCGGTCCCGTACTGACTCCCGCGCCCGTGCCCTGCGGCACCGGGAAATGCTGCCTGCATCCTTATCATACCCCCGCACACCCCGGCTGTCATGCAACGATTGGGCGCCTTTCTGTCCCTTCTGCAGTAAAATCGTGACAATCCGTCCAAAGGCCCTTTACATTCTCCGATCCTTCGGGTTATAATCGGGTATCACACAAGGAGGCGCTCATGAAGATAGAAAGACTTAGTGAAAACCAGATACGCTGCACCCTGAGCCGTACCGATCTGAGGGAGCGCAGGATCTCGCTTTTCGAGCTTGCATACGGAGGGGAGAAGGCGAGACATCTTTTCCGGGAAATGCTGGAGCGCGCGAATGACGAGGTCGGTTTTCGCACGGACGATCTGCCGCTCATGATCGAAGCGGTCCCGCTTTCCGGCGAAGGTCTTAGCCTCCTCATTACGAAGGTGGAGGATCCGGAGGAGCTCGATACGAGATTCGCAAGATTCGCGCCCATGATCGAAGAAGCGTATGAGAATATCGTTTCTGCGGCCTCCGGTCCGGAGAATGCCGGATCGGCGCAGGATATCCTGGATGCGCTCGGCCGGATCCTGGAGAATGAAAAGAGCACGGAGGAGGAGCCGGAATCCGGCAAGTCCCTCCCGGCGGATATCGCGCCCGTATACAGCTTTGATTCGATGGAGAACGTGCTGCGGGCCGCGGATATGCTCGGCGGGATCTACAGAGGGAAGAATTCCTTATATAAAAATACGCGCAGCGGCAGATATCTGCTGTCCGTGCACAAATCTGCGCATACGCCCGAGGAATTCAACCGGATCTGCAATATCCTGACCGAATACGGACAGCGCACGCGCTCCAATGCGGCGAGCGAAGAATACTTCCGCGAGCATCTGAAGGTGCTGGCGGACGGAAATGCGCTGCAGACCCTGGCAAATACAGAAAAATAAAAAGCTCCGGCAATGCCGGAGCTTTTTATTTGTTTCAGAATTATTCTGCGGGAGCGATCGCTTCGGTAGGACATACACCAGCGCATGTTCCGCAGTCGATGCAGACATCGGGATTGATCTCGAAATGCTCTGCGCCTTCGGAAATAGCCTCTACGGGGCACTCTGCTGCACAGGTTCCGCAGCTTACGCATTCATCAGAAATTACATATGCCATTTTTATTACCTCCTGAATTGATCTTTGTAGAAGATCTTTTGCTTTCTGGCTTTCTGGCGTCATTGTAATATAGAATTTTTGAAAATACAATAGGTTAGTTCAGACTTTTTTGTCTTTTTATCCGTTTTTCCCGTCTCATTGAAACTAAATTCAGTTAACTTAAACTAACCAAGATCCGCTTGCATTTCCGCCCGCAATACACTATACTGACGGGAGACCATATTTTCTTATGAAAGGAGAACATCATGGCACAGCAGATTGATAAGGATATGCTGATCGGCGAGCTGATCAATGTGGATATAAACATCGTTCCCATCCTTATGGGCGCAGGCATGCACTGCATCGGCTGCCCTTCATCCCAGATGGAATCTCTGGATGAGGCCTGCATGGTACACGGCATCGAGACCGAGACCATGGTCAACGCGATCAATGAGTACCTTGCTGCGAAGGAGCAGTAAAAAATAAGAGCCGCAAGGCTCTTATTTTTGTTCGTCGCTCCGGCTTAAATTGCCGAATTTCGTAAGCTCGGACATCCACGCAAGCTCCGTCGTCCCGATCGGGCCGTTTCTCTGCTTTGCGATGATCACTTCGCAGATATTTTTCTTCGGGCTGTCGTGGTTGTAATAATCATCTCTGTACAGGAACATGACCACGTCGGCGTCCTGCTCGATGGCGCCGGATTCCCGCAGGTCCGAAAGCATCGGCCGCTTGTCCGTTCTCGACTCCACCGCACGGGACAGCTGCGAAAGCGCGATGATCGGACAGTTCAGTTCTCTCGCGATCGCCTTTAAGGACCTGGAGATCTCCGAGATCTCCTGCTGCCGGTTGTCATTCCCGCGTCTCCCGGAGCCCGTCATCAGCTGCAGATAGTCGATGATGATCAGCTGCAGTCCGAATTCCAGCTTGAATTTCCTGCACTTCGTGCGCAGCTCCGACACGGAGATGCCCGGCGTATCGTCCAGGATCAGCTTCGAGTTGGAGAACATCTCCGTCGCCTCGATGATCTTGTCCCAGTCGGAATCGGCCAGATTGCCGACTCGGATGTTTTCGGAGCTTACCCTCGTTTCCATGGCGTACATACGGTTCATGAGCTGTTCCTTGGACATCTCCAGGCTGAAGA
>DFKM01000001.1 GCA_002373555.1 Lachnospiraceae bacterium UBA3645 | reverse complement strand
AAGAGCGGAGACTGGGTCGACTACACGACGAATCTGGGCTTCCCGCCATTGCTGGATGCAGCGCTTGCAAAACGAAAGGAGGAGCTCACGGATGTCAAGATCCGGGGGAACCTCTGCTTTGGGCCGATCATGACCGCGGAATGCGATCCCACGAGAGAGCATTTCATTTACAACAGCTGGCATTTTTCTGCGTATGAGAGAAAGCTCTCGGACAGAGGCCTGTGCAGCTTCATCCCGATGGTATTCCGGCATGTGGTGGAATACTATAAGCATTTCCTTACCGTGAACGTGGCTATGATGTGTGTGACGCCGATGGACCGCCACGGCTATTTCAACCTGTCCTGTTCCACCGGCATCGCGAAGGGGATCCTGGAGAAAGCCGACATCGTGATCCTGGAAGTGAATGACAAGCTGCCGCATATCCTGGGCGGCTTTGGTGAATCCGTGCATATTTCGGAAGTGGACTACGTGGTGGAAGGAGAACACGGACCGCTGCCCGAGGTCCCGGTGCTGCCGCCGGAAAAAGAGGATTTTGCGATCGCGGATCAGATCATGCCGTTTATCCCTTCCGGTGCGACCCTTCAGCTTGGGATCGGAAACATGCCGAATATCATCGGCATGCGGATCGCGGAATCGGATCTTACGGATCTCGGCATGCATACGGAACTCTGCTCGGATGCCTATCTGCATCTTTACGAAGCCGGGAAGCTGACGAACCGGAAGAAGACGACCCACCGCAACAAGGGCGTGACCGGCATGGTCTTCGGTTCCCGTCCGCTCTATGAGTGGGTGGACAACAATCCCGGGATCATGGCCGCGCCGCTTTCCTATGTCAATAATCCGGCGGTGATCGGGCAGATCGACAACATGATCTCCATTAACAACTGCATTGCCGTCGATCTGTACGGACAGGTCAGTTCGGAAGGCGCCGGTGGGCGGCATATCAGCGGGACCGGCGGACAGCTCGATTTCCTGACCGGCGCGGCGATCTCCAGAGGCGGCAAATCCTTCCTTTGCCTGCGAAGCTCTTTTGTCAATAAGAACGGAGAGAAGATCTCCAGCATCCGGCCCAGATTTACGGGCGATATCATTACGGATCCCCGCTCGGAAACGTTTTTACTGGTGACGGAATACGGTGTGATCAATCTCGTCGGGCGGACGACCTGGGAAAGAGCGGAACTGATCATCTCGATCGCACATCCGGATTTTCGCGACGAACTGATCCGGGACGCAGAGAAGCAGGGGATCTGGCGGCGGTCGAATAAACGGTGAAATCAATGGAAAATTTTATTTTTAGTCTGAATGTTGTTCTCCCGATCTTTCTGATGATCGTTCTCGGAAGCGTGCTGATGAGGATCGGAATTCTGGAAGAGGAGATGTGCGCAAAGCTTCTGCGGCTGGTCTTCTATGTCAGCCTGCCCGCTTCCCTGTTCCGGAGCGTTGCGGAAGCCGATATCCGGGAAGTGATGTCTCCGGTCTTTATATCCTATGCCGTCGGATGTACGCTGGTGATCTTCTTCCTTGGCTGGATGATCTGCCGGCTGTTTTTCCGGGAGAAAAGGCAGGTGGCGGCCGCGGCCCATGCGGCGTACCGCGGGAATTTTGCCTATGTCGGCATACCGGTCTGCCAGAATCTGCTGGGAAAGGAAAATGTTCCGGTCACGGCAGCGGTCATCGCATTTGTGGTGCCCGTTTACAACATCCTTGCCGTCCTTCTTCTGTCTCACTATGATGAAGAGGGCGGTGGCGGGAACATCGGAAAAGAGCTTCTGAAGATCCTGAAAAACCCGTTGATCATTGCGATCGCTGCGGGAATCCCGTTTTCGTTCTTCCGCATTCCGATCGCGCAGCCGGTCATGAAGACCCTTGCTTATATGGCGCAGCTGGCATCGCCGCTGGCACTGCTGCTGATCGGCGCGAACCTGAATCTGGCGGTGCTCCGATCCAGCTGGAAAGGGATCGTGCTCACCACGCTGATCAAAGATGTCCTTTCTCCGCTGATCTGCACCTGCGGGGCAGTCCTGCTGGGCTTCCGCGGAGAGGAGCTGGCGGTGCTCTTTGTCATGGCGGCGGTTCCTTCTGCGGCGAACAGCTATATCATGACCAGACAGATGCATGGAGATGCGGAACTTGGCGCGGGGGCCGTGGCCGCTACTTCCCTGTTCTGCATTGTATCCATGACGGCAGGGATCATGTGGATGCGAAGTCTCGGACTTGTTTAGCGGGAATGATTCCGCCTGGGCGGCGGAGGAATATAGGTAACCAGTCAACACAAAACCGAACAGGAGGACACAGTATGAAAAAGAGAATCGGTTTATTGTTTGCAGTTTGCCTGTTGTCTGTCATGGCGGCACAGACCGTTTTCGGGACAGCACAGAAAACGGAAACCGGCCATCAGGCCGCAGCGGCACATCTGGATCAGAACGGAAAAAGCATCGATCTTGGCGGTTCAAAGCTTTATACCGGGGAAGAACTGCAGGATGCGATGCTTGCGGTCAAATGCCAGTTCGCGGCCTGGGAAGACTGTGAACTGCATGCCATCCGTTATGCGGGAGACGATGCCAACAATGAGAAGAATCTGACCTGGCTGAATTCCCTGACAGAGGGCGCGAACTACACACAGGCTGTGGAACTTCTGATGGACTTTCACACGGCACCGGAGGCCAAAGGATCCTGGGAGCCGGATCATGACTACAAGGACTATCAGTGGTGGCTGGCCCGTGCGGAAGACGGCGACTGGGAAATTGTGAGTTTCGGATATTAAAGCGCAGAGCAGCCGCTGCAGAAAATGAATACAGGAACAGCAGAACAGGGAGCACAGCTCCCTGTTTTTTTGATGCGGTCCGGGAAGCAAAGATTTCTGGCTCGATTTTTAGATTTTTGTTCTGAATTTAGTTGACGCGGCGGCAGGAGTCGGGTACAATGAAAGCAAATCTCGTGAACGATTATTCACGAGAAACCATTGACAACATCAGTACAGATCAAAAGGAGGAAAGAACCTATGGCTTACAACGGATATGCCATCGACGCTGATCACTATCTGGACGCGGAAGCTGTTACCAAGAAACTGGACTCTCTGATCCGCAAGCCGGTCTATTCGATCCGGCCGGATGCCCTGAACGAATATATTGAAAATTATTTTGAGACGAAATGCAAAAAGTCGAAGGAGATGACCGACGAAGCGAAGAAAGTCATTCCCGGCGGCGTGGAGCACAACCTTGCCTTCAACTATCCTTTCCCGATCGCGATCACAGGCGCGAACGGAAACAAGATGACCGACGTGGACGGGAATGAATATTACGATCTGCTCCAGGCCGGCGGCCCGACTGTCCTCGGCAGCAATCCGCCCGAAGTCCGGGAAGCCGTGATCGACCTGCTGAATACCTGCGGCCCCTCCACCGGTCTTTTCCATGAATATGAATACAAGCTCGCGAAGAAGATCTCGGATCTCGTTCCCTCCGTGGAAATGATCCGTTTCCTGGGATCGGGCACGGAGGCCTGCATGGTCGCCGCCAGGATCGCCCGTCTGAAGACCGGACACAAGAACATCCTGAAGATGGGCGGCGGCTATCACGGCTGGTCTGACCAGCTTGCCTACGGCATCCGTGTTCCCGGAACGAAGGGCATGCTTTCCCACGGCGTTCCCGGCTATATTTTCAAACATACGGACGAATACTTCCCCGGCGATCTGGAGGATCTGGAGAAGAAGCTTCGGAAGAATAAGCTGAACGGCGGCACGGCGGCGATCTTCGTAGAGCCCGTCGGCCCCGAATCCGGCACCAGACCGGTCACCAGAGAGTTCATCAAGGGTACGGAGAGACTGGCGCACAAATACGGCGCGCTGCTGATCTTTGACGAAGTCGTCACGGGCTTCCGGATCGGCGTGCACGGTGCGCAGGGCTTCTTCAATGTAGACCCCGACCTTACCGTATTCGGCAAAGTCATTGCCGGCGGCTATCCCGGTGCGGGTGCCGTGGGCGGTCACAGAGACTGCATGGCTTACCTCGGCGCAGGCCTGGACGGCCAGGGCAAGAAGCTGCATAAGGCACTCTGCGGCGGCACCTTGTCGGCAACACCGCTTTCCACATGCGCCGGCTATTATATGATCTCCGAGATCGAGAAGCAGAATGCCTGCGAGAAGGCCGGCCGGATGGGAGACCGTCTGACCGCCGGACTGAAAAAGTCCATCCGGAAATACAATCTGCCGTTCGTGGCATTCAACCAGGGTTCGATCTGCCATCTGGACAGCGTGGGCACGATGCATTTTGCCATCGACTGGGGCAAGCTCTGGGAAGTGCCGAAGATCCTCAAGCAGACGAACATCCGTCAGGCGGAGATGGAGCATATGGGCGCAGCCTACATGGCGGAAGGCCTGATCACGCTGGCCGGCTCCAGACTGTACACGAGTGCGGCCTATACGGAAGAGGATATCGACGAGGTAATCGCACGCTTCGACAGAGTGTTCTCGAAGTGCGGACGCATTCACACAGAACTGGACAAATAACGGCAGCAGGAACGGAGGTTTATCCATGCTTTATAACGAAAAAGAAGCGAAGGAAAAAGTCATTGAGGCCGGACTGGAGCTGCTGCGCTCCGGCCTGATCGCCAGAACGTGGGGCAATATCAGTGCGCGTATCTCGGAAGATGAATTCGTGATCACGCCGAGCGGACGCACCTACGACAGTCTGACGCCCGATGATATCGTGACAGTGAAGATCAGTGACTGTTCCTACAGCGGCGATGTGAAGCCTTCCAGTGAGAAAGGCGTGCATGCCGCAGCTTACAGGAGACGGCCGGATGCCGGTTTCGTGATCCACACACACCAGGAATATGCTTCCGCACTGTCCGTGCTGGGAAGTGTGTTCCGGGTGAACCCCTATGGATCGGGCAGCAGCGAAGCGCTTGGCGAGGATGTGCCGACCGCACGTTACGGTCTTTCTTCCACAAAGAAGCTGACGAAGAACGTGGAAGCCGCACTCGCAGAGCATCCCGGCTGCCGGGCGGTGCTGATGAAGAATCACGGTGCCGTGTGCGTCGGCAGGGACAGTGAGGATGCTTTCCGTACAGCCCATCACCTGGAGCGGGCCGCCCGCAGGCGCTACATCGCAATGACGGGAAGCCTGTATCCGCAGGAGGCGCTGGAAGACCTGCCGCTGTCAGATTATGCGGAGATCCTCCATCGGGAGATCCATGATGAATATGACCGCAGGTATCTTGTTTTTGATGATCCGGCGATCAATGTGATCCTCGAGACATCCGCGCCTTTTATCAAAAAGGTGAGCATGGGCGGAAAAATGATGCCCGCTTACATTGATGATCTGGCGCAGATGACGGGCCCCCGGGTCAGATGTCTGTCCGCGGATGCATCCGATGAAGAAATCGCCCGTGCCGTGAAAGGCGGCGGTGCCGTGCTGATCGAAGGAAAAGGCGCGATCTGCGCGGCCGGATCGGAAGATGATGCTGCCGCCATGATGATGGTCCTCAATAAGAACTGCATGGCCGCGCTGCTGGCGGCGGCCGGATACAGAGCGATCCCGGTCGGGATCGCGGCAGGCCTGCTGGAGCATCAGATCTATAAGATGAGCTATTCGAAGCTGGCGGAGGAAGGCAATGCTGAAGAAACTGACGGATGAGCAGCAGGAAAAGCTGCTCATGACCGCTGTTGCGGAATTCGGGAGCAAGGGCCCCGAACGGGCGGCAGTCAGTGAGATCGCCCGCCGCTCCGGCATCAGTGTCGGCGTCATCTATAAATATTATAAGAACAAGGAAGCGCTGTTCGATGCGTGTCTGGCGCGTTCCACGGATATGCTGAAAGGCATGATCGCGGAAGCCGTAGATCCGGAGGATTCGCTTGCCGAGGCCTGTGAAAACCTGATCCGGACCTGCATTTCCTTCGCACGGAAAAACGCCCCTTATATCCAGATGTACCATGCGATCACGCATGAACCGGGGGAGCGGGCGGCTTATTACGCGGAGACGATCGAGAAATATACATCTGAGATCTACACCGGGATCATCGGGAAAGCGCAGGAGGAAGGCATTGTACGGAGCGATATCGATCCGGCTTACCTGGCGTTCTTCTTTGACAACCTTCTGATGATGCTGCATTTTGATTCCGGCTGCAGATACTACAATGAACGCAGGAAATTCTATATCGGTGCCGAATATGACGACGACAAGATGACGGAACAGATGATGCTTTTTGTCAAAGGCGCATTCGGCATCCGGGAACCGGAGGTATGATGTGGGTACATTGATCCTTGCGTATGATATAGGAACGACAGGAGTCAAGACCTGTCTGTTTGATGTGGATAAAACGATCCGGATGATCGATTCCGCTTCGTGCGGATACGGTCTGTATGTCCTGCCGAACGGCGGCGTGGAGCAGGATGCGGATGAATGGTGGGCCGCGATGTGCAAAACGACCGGGGAGGTGATCGCGAGAGATCCGTCGCGCCGGGACAGGATCGCCGGCATTTCCTTCTGCTCCCAGATGCAGGGGCTCGTGCTGACGGATGCTGACGGCGTGCCCGTGCACCGGCCGATGAGCTATATGGACCAGCGTGCTACGGAGGAGATCCACAAGGGAATCGCCTACGGACCACAGATCGCCGGCGCCAATATCCTGAAGCTGATCCCGTCCCTGGCGATCACGGGCGCCGTGTCCGGTTCGGTCAAGGATCCGATGTGGAAATGCAAATGGATCGAAGCGCATGAGCCGGAGAACTTCGCACGGGCGAGGCACTGGCTGGATGTGAAGGATTATCTGACATCCAGATGCACCGGACGTTTCACCATGACGGAGGATTCCGCATTTTCCACACTGCTTTATGACACGCGAAAAGGGCATGAAGGCTGGAGCAGAGAGCTCTGCCGCATGTTCGATATCAAAAGGGAGCTTCTCCCGGAGATCATCCGGTCCACGGATGCGGTCGGACCGCTGACGCAGAAAGCTGCAGAAGAACTGGGGCTGCGCCCCGGAACGCCCGTGTTCGGCGGCGGAGGAGATGCTTCTCTGATCGGTCTCGGCTGCGGTTGCACGGATCTCGGGGATACGCATATTTACTGCGGTACTTCCGGCTGGGTCTCCACCGTGGTCGGCAAACAGACCGTGGACGCGGATAATATGATCGCGGCCATCGTCGGCGCGCAGCCCGGAAAATTCAATTATTTTGCGGAGATGGAGACCGCCGGGAAATGTCTGGAGTGGGTGAAGGATCATCTGGCGCTGGATGAGATCGGCATTTATCTCGACAAGCATGATGTGTGCCAGGATCCGGAATCCGTTTATACGAGCCTGTATGACTATATGTCGGAGGTGATCGCACAGGCACCGCCCGGCGCAGACGGCGTGATCTTCACGCCCTGGCTGCACGGGAACCGCTGTCCGTTCGAGGATTCGGCTGCGGCCGGGATGTTCTTTAATATCCGCCTGGAGACAGGCAAGACGGAAATGATCCGTGCGGTCGTGGAGGGCGTCTGTTACCATCTTCGCTGGATGCTGGAATGCCAGGACAAGAAGGTGAAGACCTCCCGGACGATCCGCTTCGGCGGAGGCGGCGCATTGTCGGATGTGACCAGCCGGATCCTCTCGGATATCACCGGCCGGACAGTTGAAGTGGTCGGCAGTCCCCAGAATGTGGGATCCGTCGGTGCGGCGGCCGTGGCGGCCGTCGGGCTGGGACTGATGCAGGATATCAACGAGATCGGTGCATTCATTCCGGTGAAGAAACGTTTCCGCCCGAATAAGAAGAACAAAGCCGTCTATGACCGCAACTACGAGGTATTCAGAAAACTGTACAAGTGCAATAAGGAACTTTTCGGAAAACTGAACAGCTGATACATGAAGACGCGCCGGCGGGCAGGGCCGGCGCATGCGGAGGAACCAAACCATGGCAGCAGATACAGGCAAAAGCAAGGAAATGCTCCGAGCCGTCAAATTCACCCTCTTTTCGATCTCGGCGGGTGTGATCGAGATCCTTCTGTATTCCATTCTGGACAAGGTAACTTCATGGCCGTACTGGCCTTGCTATCTGATCGCACTGGTCGCTTCGGTCGTCTGGAATTTTACGCTGAACCGCCAGTATACCTTTCAGTCCGCGAACAATGTGCCGGTGGCGATGATGAAGGTGGCGGCATTCTACGCGGTCTTTACGCCCGTCTCCACGATTTGCGGGAATTACCTCGCGGAGACGGCACACTGGCCGGGCATCCTGGTAACGCTCCTGAACATGGGCTGCAATTTCCTGCTGGAATATCTTTATGACAGATATTTCGTGTTCGGAAAGAGCCTGGATACGAATGAGAGAGCGAAGAAGCAGAGACAGGCATAGTTTACAGAAAACGGGCAGCGCTGCGGCGGCCCGTTTTTTTGATGCCCGTCCGGCATGGCACCCGGCCGCCGGTTCATATTTATGGTGACAAAAACAGCAGAATCGTGATACAATGAAGGCACGAAACAGGCAGAATGGATTGCATCGGAGAGGAGGGATCCCTATGTCAAAGAAGTTGGGAGCAAAAATCCGGGAAGCACGCAATGAAGCCGGCCTGACCCAGGAGCAGCTGGCGAAGAAGATCAGGACACTTTCCGCGTCGGATATCAGCAAGATCGAGCGCGGTGAGAAGGAGCCTACGCAGGACCAGATCAAACAGATCGCGAAGATCACGGGCGTCACGCAGAAATCCCTGCTGGATCTGGCGAAGAAGACGACCACCGGCAAGACATCGGGGAAGACCTCCGGAAAGACCTCCGCAGCGAAGTCCGCCATGCAGGTCACGGCAACGGAACGGAAGCTTGTGGAGCTTTACAGGAATGCGGACACCAAATCGAAGCAGGCGGCCATGAAGGTGCTGCGCGGTACTGCCACGACTACCGAGGAAGCGGTCGGCGGACTGCTCGGAACGGCTATGGAAATGCTGCTCGGGAAAGACGGGAAAACCGGCAGCCGCAGCCTGGAGCTTGCGGAAGAGGATGCCGGCGCGGAAGCAACGGACAGCACGGAGGAATGATCCAGGCCGTCTCCGGCGTGCATCTGTTTGACACTGCTATTTTCCTATGCTATATTTACTCCATCAAATCTTTAAGGACAGAGGAGTGTGAAGTCCCGCTATGGACGATGGCAGTCGAATATCATGGCTGATTCTTATTCTATTATTTCTTGGCGCTATGTTCTTTGCGTTCGCGGAAACCGCTTTCGCATCCGTCTCCCGCACCAGGCTGAGAGCCCGGGTGGACCGGGGAGATTCCCGTGCGAAGAAAGCGCTTTACGTGACGGAGAACATTGACCGGGCTATCACAACGATCCTGATCGGTACGAATATTACCCATCTTGCCGCAGCGTCCATCGTTACTGTAAACGTCACCAGGATCTGGGGCGTTTCCGCGGTCACCCTGTCTACGCTGCTGACTACCCTTGCCGTATTTTTCTTCGCGGAAATGCTGCCCAAAAGCATCGCAAGAAAGTATGCTGAGACCATCAGTCTGGCCTCGGCTTCTTTGCTTTGCTTCCTGATGACTGTTCTGCGGCCGTTCTCCTCGCTCCTTGCCGTCATCGGCAATTCTGCCGCGAAGCTTCTCCCGGGAGAGGCAGAAACCTCCGTTACCGAAAATGAACTCTATGACATCATCGAGGATATGACCGAAGCGGGCACGCTGGACGAGGATCAGGGAGAGCTGATCTCGTCTGCGCTGCAGTTCGGCGACGTGACCGTGGAGAGCATCCTGACCAGCCGGGTCGACGTTGCGGCCATTGATATCGCCATGCCGCAGGAGGAGATCCTCGCCTTCATTAAAGAGCAGACGCACAGCCGTCTCCCGGTCTATGAGGATACGATCGACAATGTCATCGGCATCCTGCAGGTCCGCAATTATATCCGACATTATCTCCGGCAGGGAAAGTACCTCGATATGCGTCCGCTGCTGGAGGAGCCGATGTTCGTTCATCAGTCCACAAAGATCGATGATCTTCTGCCGGTGATGTCCGTGAAGAAACAGAACGTCGCCATTGTTCTGGATAATTACGGCGGGATGCTCGGCATCGTCACTGTGGAGGATATCCTGGAGGAGCTGGTGGGCGAGATCTGGGACGAGGATGATCAAATCGAAGAGACATTCATCCGGCTGCAGGACGGCACCCTGAGCGTGGACCCGGAAGAGCACGTGATCGACGTCCTGGACGAGCTGGATATTCACTATACGGAGGAGCAGGAGGAAGAGATCCTCAACAAGCAGATGAGCGAGCTGACGTACGAGACGCTGCCTTCCATTCCCAGGGAAGGCGACCACTATGCCGCATACGGCATGAAAGTGACCGTCCTTTCCATGGATCACAACCGTATCCTTCGCCTGAAGGCAGAAGAAACGCAGGAGGATCCGGAGAAAGGAGGTGCGTCATGACGGGCATCGGAATCTATATTGCCGCCATCATTTTCTGCATCCTTCTTTCCGCGTTCTTTTCCGCTTCGGAAATGTCCTTCTCTTCGAATAATAAAGTCCGTCTGGAACACGGTGCGGAAGAAGGAGAGGCGAAATCCCGCCTGGCGCTGTTCGTGACGGAGCATTTTGAGGACGCGCTGTCCGCGATCCTCGTGGGCAACAATCTGGTCAATATCGCCGCTTCCTCGCTGGGATCCGTTGCAGTCATTCTGGCGTTCGGCGAAAAATATGCATGGGCTTCGACGGCGATCATTACCGCAGCGGTCATCATCTTCGGGGAGACGATTCCGAAGATCGCGGCACAGCGGAGCGCGACGGCGTTCTCATTGGCCTTCGCTGGCCCGGTCCGTGTGCTGATGGTCGTCCTGAAACCGGTCACCTGGGTCGTCGTACAGCTGGTCAGTCTTCTCACGGCCGGCCTGAAGGGCGAGGAAACGGATGACGGGGAAGCGGCGGTGGAAGAGCTGCATACCATCATCGATACCGCGGAGAACGAAGATGTCATCGATGAAGATGCGTCCGAACTCGTCAGCGCGGCGATCGATTTCGCGGAAATATCCGCATCGGAAGTCATGACGGCCCGTGTAGACGTGATGGCCCTGGACATAGACGACAGCTGGGCGGAGATCATGGAGACGCTGGAGACGGCGCCGCATTCCAGGATCCCTGTTTACGAGGACAGCATCGACAATATCATCGGCGTGCTGTCGATGAACCATTTCCTGAAGGCACTGATTGATCAGGAACGGGTGGACATCCGGTCGCTTTTGATGAAGCCTTGCTTTGTGTATAAGACCATGAAGCTGCCGTCCGTGCTTTCGGAACTCCGGAATGCCAAACAGCATCTGGCGATCGTGACGGACGAATACGGCGGTACGCTGGGCGTGGTCACCATGGAGGACGTGCTGGAGGAGATCGTCGGCGATATCTGGGATGATACGGATATCATTGAGCCGGAGATCATCGAGCGCGGCGCCGGCATCTATGAAATGGACGGCGATACGCCGGTCTCGGAACTGCTCGAGCTGATGAACTGGCCTGAATGGGAGTTTGATTTCGACAGCGAGACGATCGGCGGATGGTGCATCGAGATGCTGGAGGGCTTCCCGAAGGAAGGAAGCAGCTTTGTCTATAAAAATGCTGAAGTGACGGTCACGGAAGTGGACGAACGGAGAGTCCGCAGCGTCAGGATCACGTGTCATGAGCTTCCGCAGAGGGAGAGTGAATGATCCGGCCGGCAGACAGCCGGACCGTGTCTGAAACAATAAAACGCAGCCGTTGGGAACGGTGCGGGACTATTATACCTGAATCCAAAGAAGCATAGAAACATAAAGAGAAGAACCGCGGCGCAGGCCGCGGTTCTTCTTAATGAGGAAAACTTTTCACACTGCACGTGCTTTACGCCCCTGTCCACTTCCATGACGGAAAGCGCGGGAGCGTTCAGCGTCCCGCTCCAATACTTGCGGAGCCAGACATAGTTCATGTTGTCATAATAGAAAACCAGGCCGGCATTGTGCTGATAGACCTCCGGGGAAAAATCCATCTTTGTTGTAATCACGGCATGCAGCGAAGTCAGCTTGCGCGCCAGAAGGCTGGTGCGCAAGCTGCATCTGTCCCGATTAGTTTATACTTGCGTACAGATTGAACTTCATATTTTCCGGGCAAAACCAAAGCGATACAATACAAATATCAGTTAACTTACCATGGCTGATGGTAAACAGCAGCAGATTTGGCTAAATACGCAGAAAAAAGAAAGGAGAGAAATGAAATGACTGCTGAAATGATCACGTTCGTCCTGTATTTTGTCGCACTTTTCGGCGTGGCTCTGGTATTTTACTTCAACGGATCCAACAAGAACCAGGAAGACTTCTTCCTGGGCGGCCGCAGCGTCGGTCCTTGGGTCGCCGCGCTTTCCGCACAGGCATCCGATATGTCCGCCTGGCTGCTCATGGGCCTGCCCGGCTCGATCCTGGCATTCGGCTTCGGCCAGATCTGGATCGGCATAGGGCTTGCGATCGGGACTGCCGCGAACTGGATCATCTGCGCGAAGCGGCTCCGTATTTTCTCGGAATCGGCAGATGATGCCATCACGATTCCCCAGTATCTTGCAAACCGGTTCGCAACGGATTCCAAAACGCTGCAGTTTATCTGCGCCCTCATCTTCCTGTTCGCCTATACCGTCTATGTCGCTTCCGCGTTTGTTGCCGGAACGACGGTGTTCGAGCAGCTCTTCCCCGGCGTATCCACATCGGTCATCATGATCATCTTCGCGCTGGTCATTGTCGCTTATACTTTCCTGGGCGGATTCAAAGCAGTCTGCTGGACTGACTTTTTCCAGGGCCTGCTGATGATGATCGCGCTGATGGCGGTACCGATCATTGTACTGCTGACCCAGAATCCGGATCCCGCGGCGCTGGCAACGGTGTATGAATATACGGATGCGTCCGGCGCGGTGGTAACCTGCAGCTTCGGCTCGGGTATCTTCAGCGTATCCTGGCAGGAAGTCATTACCGGTCTCGGCTGGGGACTCGGCTATTTCGGCATGCCGCACATTATCGTGCGCTTTATGTCGATTACAAAGCCTTCGCAGGTAAAGACTTCCTCGATCGTCGCGATCGTCTGGGTGGTGATCTCTCTCGGCGCGGCATGTCTTGTGGCTTATTACGGCAGAATGCTGGTAGCGGAGGAGCTGCTGCCTTACGGACTGCAGAAAACGGTCTTCATCGTAATGGCGAGGAAATACTTCCCGACCGCAATTTCTGGACTGCTGCTTGCGGCAATCATCGCGGCAGCCATATCGACAGCTGACTCGCAGCTGCTGGTGGCCTCCAGCTCGTTCACATCGGATCTTTATGTCCCGCTGTTCAGAAAGAACGCCTCTGAAAAGGAGATCCTGCTGGTCGGACGTCTCGTTGTCTTCGTTCTCGCATTCATTGCTTATCTTCTTGCGTCCTCGAGAGGCAGCGGCGCGCAGGCGATCATGAACATGGTGGAAAATGCCTGGGGCGCTTTCGGATCGGCCTTCGGACCGACGATCATCCTCTCGCTGTTCTGGAGAAAGTTCAATTACAAAGGCGCTGTTGCCGGCGTTCTGGTCGGATTTATCGTAGATGTTGTCTGGATGATCACGCTGACCGGCAGCACCGGTGTATATGAGA
Organism: Lachnospiraceae bacterium UBA3645; assembly: GCA_002373555.1. Classification (GTDB taxonomy): domain Bacteria; phylum Bacillota; class Clostridia; order Lachnospirales; family Lachnospiraceae; genus UBA3305. Next base: position 3,151 of record DFKM01000001.1, on the reverse strand, counting down.
TCGTTCCGGGATTCATCTGCAGCATGATCGCGGCTGTCGCGGTCACCATGGCGACCGGCGGCGCGAATGAAAAGGAGACCGGCGTGTTCGATAAGGCGGTGGAAGCCGGGCAGCACGCGGAATAAGAATACTGCTTAAAACCTTATGTACCGGAGATCCGGGCACAGGGAAGAATATGAAAAAGCAGCCGTCCGCAGCGGCTGCTTTTGACTGTGTTCTGATTTTTGTACTGTGTATGGCAAAGCTGCCTTACAGGAGCGCCCTGCCCCGGTAGCCGGCCAGAAGCAGCGGCATTTTGCGTCTGGCATATTCGGCAAGGGAGTATTCTCCTTCGCAAAGGCACCAGTCGTACATCATCCCCCGCTCGATCATCGCGAAATCCTTGATGATGTCATTGACGGTCAGATCACTGCGGATGGTACCTTCGGCCTGTCCTTCCTCGATGATCTTCCGGCAGAGCCGGTAATAATATCTGTCCCGGTTCAGCAGCATCCTTTCGGCTTTTGTGATCAGCTGCATGGAAAAGACTCTGGAGAGCATCTCGACGGGGATATGATTTTCCATCCGGGCGAAAAATTCATAGTCGATGAACAGCAGCTTTTCATAGGCGTTCAGATCCGCCGGAATGATATCCGCAATGACCCTGTAATCATCATCGAAGACATAGATCATGTTGACGAATACGGCATCCTTTCCGCTGAAATGGTGATAAAAAGTGCCGCGTGAAACATGCGCGGCTTCCAGAATATCGTCTACCGTAATGCTTTCATATCCATGTTCGCAGAACAGATCCCAGGCGGCTGCAACAATGGTCTTTCCGGTGTCTTTTTGCCGGCGATTATTCATGGGAAACCTCCGTAAAAAGAAAATTCTGATGCAGAAAGCCGGATGGTGCGCAGGGCTTTTATCTGATAACAGTATATTATATGAAGATAATCATTGCAATATGCAGAATTCATCGAATGTTCAACTACAAATATCGTACCAGTTGTGTTTTCTGCAACATGCACCGGATTGCCCGGTTTGGAATTTACATTTTTCGTTCCTTTGTGTATAATGGATGAAAAATCTGCCGGACGGGCGAAGCGGTATACGGTCTGCCCGGCCACGCGCGGGAAAGAAGAGTTTGAAAATGGCTGAAAAAACATACAGACTGCTGATCATCAATCCGGGTTCCACCTCTACGAAGGTGAGCCTTTTTGAAAATGAAAGATCCGTATTTGAAGAGAGCATCTTCCATGATGCGCCGGAGCTCTTAAAATACCCCCATGTCAATCTGCAGGAACCGTTCCGGTATCAGGTCATCGTCGATATGCTGCATGAGCATGGCTATGATCCGGCAGATATCGACGTATTTGTCGGACGCGGCGGCAGTGCGTATTCCCAGCACAGCGGTGTTACGCTGGTGGATGAGCGCCTTTATAATGACACCGTCAATGCGGTCGGCGGGAGCGAGCATCCGGCGAAGCTGGGCGTGATGCTGGCGTATACGTTCGCAAAGGAACACGGAAAACGTGCCTATACGCTGAATCCCACGAATACGGAGGAACTCTGCGATTATGCGCGCATTACCGGTATCAAAGGAATGTACCGGTTCTCCCATTCTCATGTACTGAACCAGAAAGCCGTGGCGGAGTATCATTCCGCGAAAACGGGCCGGCGCTATGAAGACTGCAATTATATTGTGGCGCATATCGACGGCGGCATTACCATCAGCGCGCATGAGCACGGACGGATGATTGACGGCAATATGGGCGCGGACGGGGAAGGCCCGTTTACGCCGACACGGATCGGGAGTGTTCCGATCCCGCAGCTGCTGGATTATATCGAAGCGCATTCGATCGAAGAGGTCCGTCGTATGTGCACACGCGCGGGCGGTTTTGTGAGCCAGTTCGGCACAGCGGATTCGGATGTCATTCACAAAATGGCGGAAGACGGCGACCGCGGGGCCGCGCTGGTATGGAATGCAATGATCTACCAGATCTGCAAGGTGATCGGCGCTATGAGCACTGTGCTGTGCGGAAAGGTGGACGGGATCCTGCTGACCGGCGGACTGATGCGTTTTGACGATATTATCCAGGGGATCGAGGAACGGTGCGGCTGGATCGCCCCTGTCAGTGTATATCCGGGCGAAATGGAGCAGGAAGCGCTGGCCCTGCCGGTGCTGAAGGCGCTGCGCGGAGAGACGAAAGTGCTGACGTATACCGGAAAGCCTGTCTGGGACGGCTTCCCGGAGCTGGACGAGAGGCCCTGACTGATGGCAGCCGGAGGACGGAAACGGATGATGAAAATAAGCGGGGGATGGACAGATGAGCCTGTTGGATGAGATCAGAGCAAAGGCGAAAACACAGATAAAGACGATCGTTTTTCCGGAGGGAAATGAGCCGCGGACCGTACAGGCGGCGGCGATCCTGAAAGCAGAGGGACTGGCCGAACCGATCCTGGTCGGCGCGCCGGAGAAGGTCTGTGCTGCGGCAGAGGAGAACGGTGCGGAGATTTCCGGGATCCGGATCGTGGATCCGGCAGAGAGTCCGGACAGACCGCGGTACCGGAATGCTCTGTATGAGATCCGGAAAACAAAAGGAATCTCCCCGGAGGATGCGGACAGACTGGTCTCGGATCCGATGTATTTCGGCATCATGATGGTGCAGATGGGAGACGCGGACGGACTGGTGTCCGGCGCTTCGCATTCCACGGGCGATATGCTCCGGCCGGCGCTGCAGATCATTAAAACAAAGCCCGGGATCAAGGTGGTCTCCTCCAGCATGCTGATGGAGTTCAAAGACCGGAACATCGGAAAGAACGGGCTGCTGATCTTTTCTGACTGTGTCGTGAATCCCTGCCCGACGGCGGAGGAACTGGCGCACATCGCGATCTCCTCGGCGGAGACAGCCCGTGTGCTTTGCGGAATCGATTGCCCGAAGGTCGCGCTGCTGTCATTTTCGACGAAAGGAAGCGCGAAGCATGAGCTGGTGACGAAGGTGCAGGAAGCGGCGGAAATCGCGCACGGTCTGGCACCGGCGCTGCTGCTGGACGGAGAAATGCAGTTCGACGCCGCACTGGTACCTTCAGTCGGTGCGCAGAAAGCGGCGGGAAGCCCGGTAGCCGGACAGGCCAATGTGCTGATCTTCCCGGATCTGCAGGCGGGCAA
>DFKM01000115.1 GCA_002373555.1 Lachnospiraceae bacterium UBA3645 | reverse complement strand
CAATTGCGGCAAGACGTCCGGGATATAATTGGAACTTTATGCAAGTATAAAGATGTTGAGATTATTGCTGGAGCAGTGTGTATCGATCATGTACATTTGAGCGTGATGATTCCGCCTAAGATAAGCGTATCAAGCTTTATGGGATATTTGAAAGGGAAAAGCACTTTGATGATATACGATCGGCATCCAGAATTACAAAGTAAGTGGAATAAAGCATTTTGGGCCAGGGGATATTATGTGGAGACAATCGGTAATATTACCGAAAGCGCAGTTAAGAAGTATATACAAGATCAAGCAGAAGAATCCAGGAAAGAAGATACCCGAAGTACCGCTTTTTAGCGGACCAGGAAGAATGCTTGCGACACTGCCCTTTTGGGCAAGCAGAAAAAAGCCCTTTTGAGGGCTTATAAGAAACCACCAGTTGAACTGGTGGTTGATCACTTAGTCTGAAATCCTGAAGGAGATACAGATATGGCAATAATCCATGATGCTGAAAAAAGAACTTTTACGATTCACACGCAAAATACTACCTACCAGATGCAGGTCGATCCATACGGCTATCTGCTCCATCTTTATTATGGAAGAAAAGCCGCCGGCTGCATGGACTGGCTGCTGACGGTCGCTGACCGGGGCCTGTCCGGATCGCCTTATGATGCCGCCGATATCCGCGGCTATTCGCTGGATTATCTGCCGCAGGAGTTCCCGGTGCAGGGGACCGGCGATTACCGCAGCCCGATGCTGATCGTGAAGGACGCGGACGACGCTTTCGGCTGTGAGCTCCGCTACGCCGGCTATGAGATCACGCCCGGGAAATATTCCCTGCAGGGACTGCCGGCCGTATATTCCGAATCGGAAGAGGATCAGGCGGAAACGCTGAAAGTGTTTCTCGAGGATCATCGCCTCGGACTGCAGGTTACGCTTCTCTACGGCGTCCTGCCGAAGCTGGATATCATTACAAGAAGCGTGATCGTAACAAACCAGGGAAAGAGACCGTTCCGGATCGAGAAGCTGCAGAGTGCCTGCCTGGATCTTCCGTTCGGTGATTTTGATCTGATCACATTCTGCGGGCGGCATGCGATGGAGCGTCAGCCGGAAAGATCTCCGCTGACGCACGGATCGCATGTGATCGGCAGCCGCCGCGGCATGTCCTCCCATCAGTACAATCCGATGATGATCCTGACCGATCACACGGCGGATGAGCATTCCGAAAGATGCTGGTCCATGCAGTTCGTCTACAGCGGCGGCTTCAGGGCGGAAGCCGAGCGGGATCAGTATGACCAGACACGCATGCAGATGGGCCTGGCGGAAGAGAAATTCTCCTATCCGCTGGCGCCCGGCGAAGCGCTGACCGCGCCGGAAGTGATCATGAGCTTCAGCGCCTGCGGCCTCGGGAAGCTGTCCCGGAACCTGCACCGCTGCATCCGGAAGCATGTCTGCAGAGGAAAATACCGCGACGCCGTGCGGCCGGTGCTGCTCAACAGCTGGGAAGCTTTCTACTTTGATTTTGACGGCGACGGGATCGTCCGCCTGGCGAAGGAAGCGAAGGATCTCGGCATCGACCTGCTGGTCATGGACGACGGCTGGTTCGGAAAGAGGAACAGCGATTTCCTGGCGCTCGGAGACTGGACAGCGAATGAAGAGAAGCTTGGCTGTTCTCTTTCGGAGCTGATCCGCCGTGTCAATGAAGCCGGCGTGAAATTCGGCATCTGGATCGAGCCGGAGATGGTCAATGAGAACAGCGATCTGTTCCGCGCGCACCCGGACTGGGCGATGGTCATTCCCGGGAAAAAACCTGTGCTCGGCCGCAACCAGCTGGTGCTGGATCTGTCCAGAAATGAAGTGCGGGAATGGATGTATCAGGCTGTCTGCAGTGTGCTGGACGCAGGAAATATCGAATATCTGAAATGGGATTACAACCGTTCGATCGCGGACGTGTTTTCCCATACCTCTGACGACCAGGGCAAGGTGCTCTATGACTACATGCTCGGCCTGTACAACGTGCTGGAGCGCCTGAACGAGCGCTATCCCGACGTCCTGATCGAGGGCTGCAGCGGCGGCGGCGGAAGATTCGACGCCGGCATGCTGTATTACACGCCGCAGATCTGGTGCAGTGACAATACCGATGCCGTCGACCGGCTGATCATCCAGTACGGGACATCCTTCGGCTATCCGGTATCGGCCGTGGGAGCACACGTTTCCACCTGTCCGAACCATCAGAACGGCAGGGTGACGCCGCTTGCGACCCGCGCGGCGGTAGCGATGAACGGTACGTTCGGTTACGAGCTGGATCCCGGAAAGATGAGCGAAGAGGAAAAAGAAGAAGTCCGTGAACAGATCAAAGCGTTCCGGAAGGATGCGCCGCTGATTCAGAACGGAGACTATTACAGGCTGTCGGATCCTGTCGCAGACAACATGGGCGCATGGGCGTATGTTTCGGAAGACCGGTCCCGCGCGCTGCTGTGCGCCGTGATCATAGAGAGCCGCGGCAACATGCCCGCCATGTATGTGAAGGCCGCCGGACTGGAACCCGGCGCGATGTACCGGATCGAAGAGGACGGCAGAGTATGCTCGGCGGACGCCCTGATGGATATGGGCCTGCCGCTGCCGCAGCCGGGCATGGACGCCCGCAGTTATATTTATCATCTGGTGAAAGAATGAGTATAATGGAAAATTATTTTGAATATTACGAAGACGCCCTGAAAAAGGGCAAACGAAGCTTCAAGCAGGCGGTCTCCGCCGGCGAATACCCCTATCTCCCCGTCCTGGACGAGATCATTCCCGGAAATGATTCCTGCATCAGCCGCGATATCGGTCTCACCGAGATCCCGCAGGAGTGGGTGATCGGCACGAAGACCGCCGGCCGCACCAGATCGTTTGCGAGGAATTTCATGCCTGTCGTCGGCCGGGAAACGGAATTCGGCGCGAAATGGTACCGCCTCTGCGAAGCGCATCTGAATGAGGGCATCCGGGATCCGATCGAGGTCACGGAATATATGAACCGCTATTATGTGCGGGAGGGCAACAAGCGTACCAGCGTCCTGAAATACTTCGGGGCGGACAGGATCCCTGCCTATGTCCGGCAGATCATCCCGACCAGAACCGGCGACCCGGAGGTGGAGAAGTATTTCGAACTGCTGGACTTCCGAGACAGGAGCGGCGTCGACATTATCGAGCTGTCCAAGCCCGGCGCGTATGCGGAGCTTCTTGCGATCATGCAGAAGCGTTTCTCCGATCCGTGGACCGAGGACGAAGCGAAAGAATTCGTCTCTCTGTACCACCGCTTCCGGAAGACTTATGAAGGGGACGCGGGCAAGCACCTGAAGGCAACGGCTGCGGACGCGCTGTTGGAATGCCTGACGGTCTACGACTATGAGGCGCTCCGCGAAATGTCCGCGGCGGATCTGAAGGCCGCGATCCGGAAGCTCTGGGACCAGATCGCCTCGTCAAAGGATGACCGGCAGGTGGATCTGAAGCTGGATCCGCAGGAGAAGCCTGGCGTGACCGGAACACTTTTGAACCGGATCCCGCTTGTCGTGCCGAAGAAACGGATCAAAGCCGCCTTTTTCTACGGGAAAGGCGTGGACGCATCGACCTGGGACGCCAGCCACGAGGAAGGCCGGCAGTATATCGAGAAGATCCGGCCGGATGTGGAGACTGTCGTGTATGTCAGAGATGCCGCTGTGAGTATCGAAGAACAGCTGGAAAAGATCATCGCAGACGGCGCGAAGGTCATCTTTTCCGTGGATTCCGCCAGCACCCGTGCCTGCGCCAGAGTGGCTGTCGAGCATCCGGAGGTGGATATTCTGGTGTGCTCACTGAACGAGCCGTACCGGTCCGTGCGGACGTATTATCCCAGGGCGTATGAAGCCAAATACGTGGCCGGCGCGCTCACCGGCGCACTGTCCCGCGACGGAAAGATCGGCTATATCTGCAAATATCCGATCTACGGGGTCGTCGCGGAGATCAATGCTTTTGCCAGGGGACTGAGCCTGACGAATCCGGGCGCCGAAGTATATCTCGAATGGTCCTCGACCGGCGGATTTGAGGCGGCGGAGGCAAGGCTGAAGGAAAAAGGCGTGACGATGATCTCGTACCGGGATTTTTCCGACAGACGCTACGGGAGCGACGAGTATGTCTACGGCGTTATGAATGTGGAAGATGAGCAGGACGGTCCGCTCGTGCATCCGATCTGGAACTGGGGCGTGATCTACGACCGGCTGCTTACATCGATCCGCAGCGGCGCCTATCATGAAGAATCGAAGAAGACCACCCACTCGCTGAATTATTATTGGGGAATGTCATCCGGCGCAGTGGATCTTCGGTTTTCCGACAAGCTGCCTTTCGGCGTGCGGTGCCTGGGCGATATCCTGGTGCGGGGGATCCGGAACGGCATGATCAATCCGTTCAGCAAACCGAAGCTCATG
>DFKM01000006.1:1029-3573 GCA_002373555.1 Lachnospiraceae bacterium UBA3645 | reverse complement strand
GTCGTCAATATCGACAACGGCTTCGGCGCGGGCTACCAGGCATCCATGATCAATCATATTTCCGGAAAGAAATGACGGAAGCCGCAGGAAAGAGAACAGAAACGTATAAAAGCGGGAGAATAGAATGAACATCATCATAGTTGGCTGCGGTAAGGTCGGCTTTACACTGGCGAAGTCCCTGACCGAGGAAGGCCACGATATTACTGTCATAGACAACAAGGCAGAGCATCTGGAAGCCGCGCAGGCGCTGGATGTCCAGACTCTTCTGGGAAACGGCACCAGCTTCAAGATCCAGGAGGAGGCCGGCGTGTCCGAAGCGGACATTTTCATCGCCGTGACGGACCAGGATGAAGTGAACCTGTTGAGCTGCCTGGTCGCCGGGCGCGCATCCGGCTGCAAGACGGTCGCGCGTGTCCGGAGCCCCCAGTATTACGAAGAGATCTCTTATATCAAGCAGGTCATGGGCACATCCCTGATCATCAATCCCGAATATGCCACCGCTATGGAGATCGATCATCTGATCCGCATCCCGTCCGCGATGGAAGTGGATACCTTCGCGAAGGGGAGAGTCGAGCTGCTGAAGATGAAGGTCCCGGAGGGCTCCATGCTCGACGGTATGAGCGTGCCGCAGTTCTCCTTCGTTTTCAACAGAGAGATCCTGATCTGCATCATTGAAAGAGGGAATGAGTGCATTGTTCCGAACGGCCAGACCGAGATCCGCGCCGGCGACCTGATGTATGTCATCATGCCTCCCCAATCGGCCCGGAAATTCTGCGAAGCGATCAGGCTTCCGTTCAAACCGATCAAAAACGTCATGCTGCTCGGCGGCGGTACGATCGCGTATTATCTCGCAAAGAAACTGATCGCGAACGGGATGAATGTCAAGATCGTTGAAAAGAATCCGGATCGCTGCGAAACGCTCAGCGAGATGCTGCCGAAAGCGCAGATCGTGTACGGCGACGCCACGGACCATGGTACGCTGCTCGAGGAAGGGCTTCCCGGGATGGATGCCTTTGTGGCGCTGACCAGCATCGATGAGGAGAATGTGTTCCTGTCGCTCTATGCCAATCAGAAAGCGCCGAAGGCGAAGAAGATCACCAAGAACAGCCGGATCGATCTGAAGGACATCGCGATCGATCTTCCGGTCGGCAGCATGGTTTCTCCGAAGGAGATCACCGCGGAATATATCAGCCGGTTCGTCCGGTCGCAGCAGAATGCCTACAGCGCGCAGATCGAAGCGGTCTACAGGCTCGCGGACAACCGTGTAGAGGCGCTGGAATTCCATCTGACGGAAGAATGCGCCGTGACCGGGAAAACGCTTATGGAGCTTCCGATCCGGCAGGGGATCCTCGTCTGCTGCATCGTCCGGGACGGGAAGGTGATCACGCCTTCCGGCCGTGACCGGATGGAAAAAGGAGATATCGTCATCGTCTGCACGACGCATAAGAATATCCACGATATCACCTATATTCTGGAAGAATCTTACCGTAAGAAGGTGGGCGCATGAATTTCTCCATCATTATCATGATTCTGGGGACGATCATCCTGCTGACAGGAGGCTTCTTCCTGCTGCCGGTGATCACCGGGGTCATCTACGGCGAATATCATATCGCGCTGATCTATCTGTTCCTCGGCGGCGCCTATGTGGTCTGCGGGTATCTGATCCGGAAGCTGCACAAGCCGGAAAAGGATACCTTTTACGCAAAGGAAGGCTTCGTGGCCGTGGCGCTCAGCTGGATCGTGATGAGTCTGCTCGGGGCGTTTCCCTTCATGCTGACCGGCGAGATCCCCGCCCTTGCGGATGCGCTTTTTGAGACGGTGTCGGGTTTTACGACGACGGGATCGAGCATTCTGACGGATGTCGAAGCGCTGTCGCACGCCAGCCTGATCTGGCGGAGCTTCACCCACTGGGTCGGCGGCATGGGCGTGCTGGTGTTCATGCTTGCGGTGCTGCCGATGACGGGCGGTTCTTCGATGAATCTGATGAAAGCAGAATCGCCGGGCCCTTCGGTCGGCAAGCTTGTGCCGAAGATCCGGCATACCGCGTTTCTGCTGTATGCGATCTACGGGATCATGACGGTCATTCTGGTGTTGCTGCTGCTCATGTTCGGCATGCCGCTGTTCGATTCGCTGTGCACCGCTTTCGGCACGGCCGGCACCGGCGGTTTCGGGATCCTGAACAGCTCGATGGGACACTATTCGCCCCTGCTGCAGAATATCGTTACGGTCTTTATGCTTCTCTTCGGCGTGAACTTTTCTTTCTATTATTATATCCTGATCCGGAAACAGGAAGAAGCGTTTGCGATGGAAGAGATCCGGTGGTATTTTATTATATATGCGGCTGCCGTCGTCCTGATCACGCTGAATCTGCGCACCGGCGCGGATGTGCAGGTCGGGAAGAGCGTGGCGGATACGATCCGTTTCGCGGCCTTCCAGGTCTCGTCTGTCATGACGACGACCGGATTCTCGACGGCTGACTTCAACCGTTGGCCCGCCTTTTCCAGGACGATCCTCGTGCTGGTGATGTTCATCGGCGCCTGCGCC
>DFKM01000006.1:0-971 GCA_002373555.1 Lachnospiraceae bacterium UBA3645 | reverse complement strand
GGCGCCTGCGCCGGCAGCACCGGCGGCGGTATGAAGGTGTCCAGGATCCTGCTTTATTTCCGGCAGATCCGGCGGGAGCTCGGCAAGCAGATCCATCCCCGGACCGTCAAGGTACTGAAGATGGACGGCAGGGCGCTGGAGAAGGAAGTGCTGCATTCCGCTTCGGTCTTTCTGATGGCCTATGTGGTGATCTTTGCCGCTTCGGTCCTGCTCATTTCACTGGAGAACAAGGATCTGACGTCGACCTTCACGTCGGTCGTGGCCACGATCAACAATATCGGGCCGGGGCTCGCGGAAGTCGGGCCGTCGGGCAATTTTCATGATTTCTCGGCGCTGTCGAAATGCGTGTTCATTTTCGATATGCTCGCCGGCAGACTGGAACTGATCCCGATGCTGCTGCTGTTTGCACCGGATACATGGAAAAAATAGTCAATGAAGAAGCTTTACATAAAGGAGTACCATTATGTGTGAGAACTGCAAGAAAAAACCCTATTACATTACGACTGCGATCGCCTATACGTCCGGAAAGCCCCATATCGGGAACTGCTACGAGATCGTCCTCGCGGACAGCATCGCACGCTACAGAAGAGCGCAGGGATATGATGTCAGATTCATGACCGGTACGGACGAGCACGGTCAGAAAATAGAATTAAAGGCTGCCGAAGCCGGCGTGACGCCGAAGGAATTCGTGGACAATGTCGCCGGCATCATCAAGGAGAACTGGGATCTTTTAAATACTTCCTATGACAAATTCATCCGCACGACGGATCATGACCACGAAGTGCAGATCCAGAAGATCTTCCGGAAGCTCTATGAGCAGGGCGATATCTACAAGGGCTATTATGAGGGACTGTACTGCACGCCGTGCGAATCCTTCTTTACGGAATCCCAGCTCGTGGACGGCAAGTGCCCGGACTGCGGCAGACCCGTGCAGCCGGCGAAGGAGGAAGCCTATTTCTTTAAGATGAGCA
>DFKM01000076.1 GCA_002373555.1 Lachnospiraceae bacterium UBA3645 | reverse complement strand
GCTGCATTCTCTGCGCCTGCTTCATCAGGTTGCCCATATTGCCGGGCATGCCTCCCGGAAAACCACCTCTTCTTGCCATATGCTGATCCTTCCCGGAAACAGGACTTCTTTCCGCCCGTTTCCCTGCTTATTTCCGTATTGTTTTTCGGGACGATCCGTGCACCGGATCATACGAAATCATCAGTTTCTTCGATATCCATGTGGAAGACCGCAAGATCCTCGTCGCTGACCACACGGTAGACCGGTTCCGGCGTTCCTTCTCTTACAGCTCTTCCTTCTACGGATATCTCTTTTTTCAAAAATGCCTGAAGCTGCTCCCGCAGTCTGTCAAGAGCACCTATTCTTACCGATATATTATACTTATTTATGTCAAAAAATACAACTGTTAATGCACCGTCTTCCCTGGGCTCCGGCCGCGTGTTCCGCAGCACGTCTCCGGAGGGGTAATCCTCCGACGCGACCTGCATGATCAGCGTCTTCCAGTTCTTCTTGACGAGCATCAGATCCTCGTAGTCCGCCTTCTTCAGTTCGACGACCGGCGGCTTGTTTTCCTGCTTTGCCGGCGCCTCTTTCGGCTGCGGTTCCGCCGCGGATCTGACCACGATCCCTTCCGCCAGCTTTCTTTCCAGTCTTCCGATCCGGTCCAGTGCCGCAGAGATATCTTCTTCCGTCTCCGGCGCTGCGATCTTCATCACGGCGATCTCCAGGAGCACCCGCTTGTTGGCGGCATTGCGCATCCGGTTGAATGTCTCGGAGAGGATCCGGATCATCCGCATAATGCCGTTCGGATCGGTCAGGCTCTGTTCTTCCTGCAGCCTGGCCAGGTCCTCGTAGGAGATGTCCAGCTGTTCTGCGCCGGCACCGGAGGTGCTGACCAGAAGGAGGTTGCGCAGATACCAGATCAGATCCTGCACATAGACCGACAGATCCTTTCCGTCGGCGACGACAGTGTCGATCTCCGCCAGAAGCGCGGTCACGTCCCCGGCAAAAGCCGATCTGGCCATCCGGCTCAGCTGCTCATTGTCCACCGCGCCGAGCACCGCGAGCACCTTTTCATAGGTGAGCGTTTCTTCCATATAAAATGCAGCGCACTGGTCGAGCAGGCTGATGGCATCACGCATGCCGCCGTCTGCCTTTCTGGCAATATAGGAAAGCGCCGCATCGTCTGCCGCGATGCCTTCCCTGTCCGCCAGTTCCCGGATTCTGTCTTTCAATGTATCGGTGGAGATCCTTTTGAAATCGTAACGCTGGCAGCGCGACAGGACCGTCACGGGGATCCGGTTCGGCTCGGTCGTTGCGAGAATGAAAATGACATACGAAGGGGGCTCCTCCAGCGTTTTTAAGAGCGCATTGAACGCACCCGGCGAGAGCATATGCACCTCATCGATGATATAGACACGGTATTTCCCCTGTGCCGGAGAGTACTGGACTTCCTCCCGGATCTCCCGGACATTGTCGACGCCGTTGTTCGAAGCGGCATCGATCTCAACGACATTCATGGAAGCGCCGGAAGCAATGGCTCTGCAGGCCGCGCATTCGCCGCATGCATTGCCGTTCTGCGGGTTCTCGCAGTTGACCGCGCGGGCCAGGATCTTTGCCACCGTGGTCTTTCCTGTTCCTCTTGTGCCGCAGAAAAGATAGGCATGGCCGATGCGGCCGTGCCGGATCTGGTTTTTCAGAGTTGTGACGATGGCATCCTGTCCCTTGACATCTTCAAAGACCGTCGGACGCCATTTTCTGTAGAGTGCAGTATAAGCCATGACAATGATCCTTAATTGAGAAAAAAGCATGCCCTGGGACATGCTTTATGAAGCCTTTATAAAAATCCGCGCATTCGGCTTCGAAAACGCACCATGAACGTTACCTCTGCAGTTAACTCGGCCCCGGCACCCTCGCGGCACACGAAAGGTTTCGCTTAGTGCTGCTTCATTCCTGACCTGACACGGTTCACGAAGTTCCGTTGCGCAAGACCAGAACGTCAGCGCCACTTACAAAGGGCAGCTCCACAATGAGGATCCTCGGCAGAATATCACCCCTGCTGTAGCGGATTGCAGGTACAGGGCACCGCTATCTCCCCGGCTGCGCGGACAAATTTAAGTATAACCGTTAAACAAAAAGCAGTCAAGCGTTATGAAAAACCTGACTGTAAATCTTTTTTATACCCGGATCCGCTCCGCGTCCTGGATCCTTTTCTGCGAGTACATGATCACCGCATCGCCCGGGAGCAGTTTCAGATCGCCTTTCGGAATGATCAGCGTGCCCGACCGCCGGACCAGAACGATGATGCTCTTTCTGGAAATATCGAGATCTTTGATATATTCATTCGCCCACGGATTCTGTTCCTTCAGAACAACTTCCTTCAGATCGATATACGTGTTGTCGTTGAAGCTTTCCGCACCGAGCACAACGGTATCGTTTTCCTCCAGGATGACGTCACCTCTTGGCACGATCACGCCGTTCCGCCTCTGAACGACCGCCACCAGCACGCCTTCGGGCAGCATCAGATCGCGGATCTTTTTTCCGACCCACTCATCGTTCCGGTTAAGATGCGCCTTGATGAACTGTACATCCGATTCCGCGCCGTATTCTCCGAGACGCTTGACGCGCGTATACTGCTCCACGAATCCGGCGGAAATGATACCGGTAGGGATCGCGACCAGGCCGACGCCCAGGAAGGAGATCACGATGCCGAGGAACTGTCCCAGGGCCGTGACCGGATAGATATCGCCGTAGCCCACCGTCAGCAGCGTGGACACCGACCACCACATGCCCGAGAAGGCATTCCGGAATACTTCAGGCTGCGCTTCATGTTCGACGCTGTACATGCAGAGGCTGGAAGCCGTCATCAGGATCAGGATGATGAAGGCCGAGGACAGAAGCTGCTGTTTCTTGCTGACGATGACCTCTGTGATCACGTTCAGCGAATCATAATAGACATTGATCCGGAACAGGCGGAAGATCCGCACCACGCGGAACATACGGAAGGCAACGACGCCCGCCGGGAAAAAGACCGGCAGATAGTACGGTACAAAGGAAAGCAGATCCACGATACCGGAGAAGGACAGCACATATTTCCCCGCGGCTTTCAGATCCGAACATCCCGGATACGCGTATCTCGCCGTATAGATCCGCAGGAAAAAGTCCACCGCAAAAAAGATATATGTCAGCGATTCCATGAACCGCAGCGGGCCGCCGGCCGCTGCTTCGATCTGATCGAAGGTAAGCGCAAGGCTGATAACAAGATTGATGACGATCGACAGGGTATTCACGATGTCGTATGCCCGGCTCGGCGTATCTCCGACATTTCCGATCTCTATGATCCTGTAGATCCTGTGCCCCCGGCTCTCGCCGGCATACTGTTGCTCCATGGCAGATCTCCCGTTTCCTGTTTACTGTGCTTCTTCGTCAATCATTCCCGCAGTGTCTGATGACAGCGTTTATGCAGGCGCGTAAGCCTGCATCTGTTCTTCCAGATCCGCTTCAAAAAAACCGGACAGAAGAAGCGCGACCCGCAGGTGGAACGGAAACGCGGCCTTCAACTCCGCGCTGTTGAAGCCAGTATCCTCCGGCGCAGCGTATTCCGTGAGCGCCCATTCCGATCCGTTCTTTTCAAATGTCATCTTTGCCGGGGCAGCCTCGTCTTCATATTGGAATTCCGCACCGTCTTCCGTTTTTCTGCATGTGCCTGTGCTGAAGATCCCCCAGACCTCCAGCTTATCTTCCGTCTGCACGACCTGGAACAGGCGGTGGCCCTCCGCGGAGACCGTTTCTTCATCCTCGTCCTCTGTCCTGTCCAGGAGCGCCTGCTCTACCGCCTTCTCCGAACCTTCCTCTATATACGGTCCGTGCAGGAAGAACATCAGAACCAGCGCGATAATCGCCGCCAGCAGTACAAAAAAGAGTTTTTCAACGGATACCCAGCGAAACATGCCGTTTCATCCTCCCGACCGGTAAATACCGGAAAGCGCCGGGCTTTCGCAGCCGGCGCTTCCCCTGTGGCAATTATACATCAAATCAGTTCTTTTGAACAGCAGAGAGTATCTATATATTGCGATTCGATCACAATACTGTTAAAGACTGATCAATGCGCAAAAAGATTGGGCATGATGAGTTTCGGCAGGAACGTAGCCACTGTCGGAACATAGGTGGTGATCAGCAGTGTCGGGATCCATGCGAAGATGATGAAGATCAGGATGGGCTTCAGCATCTCGTTAATCTTGGCGCCGCAGACACGGCCGGACAGATACAGCATCGGCGCCGTGGGCGGCGTGACATTTCCCATGCCGAGGTTAACGCCGAGGATGGCGGCAAAGTGGACCGGATGTACGCCGATGCCCTGCACGATCGGAAGAAGGATCGGGGTGCACAGCAGGATGCCGCTGGTATCATCCATCAGCATGCCGATGATGATCATGAAGATGTTGACCATCATCAGGATGAGGATCCTGTTGTTCGTCAGGCTGAGCAGGGATGTCGCGATCATGGTCGGGACATTCAGCATGGTCAGGAGCTTACTGAAGATCATGACCATGAAGAACATGACCATGATAACGCCCGTGGTACAGGCGGATTCCTTCAGCGCTTCCCAGAGGCCCTTTCCTTTCAGGCCCTTGTAAACGAACATTCCGCAGGGTACCGCGTACAGGACACTGATGGCAGCCGCTTCGGTCGCCGTCATGATGCCGCCGTAGATACCGCCGAGGATGATGAACGGCATGATCAGTGCGGGAACCGCGTGCCAGGTAGCCTTCACGGTATTCTTCACCCAGATGGAACCGCCTTCCTTCGGCGGCTGGATGATATCGATCTTGCGGCACATGATCGCATTCACGACACACAGAAAGATTACCAGGATGATGCCGGGGATGATCGTAGCAGTGAAGCAGGCCAGAACGGAAGTACCCGAAGACCATGCATACAGGATCTGCGCCGAGCTGGGCGGGATCAGAAGTCCCAGCGGACAGGCTGCGGCAAGAAGAGCCGCAGTGTATCCCTTGGGATAACCTGCCTTGGTCATTCTGGGCTCCATCAGCGCGCCGATACAGGAAAGCGTTGCGGAGGCGCTGCCGGAGATGGATCCGAACACGGCGGAGGTAACAACGGCGACGGCGCCGAGTCCGCTCTTGATCCTGCCGACGAAACGCTGGACCAGGCCGATCAGCGCGTCGCCGATATGGCCTTTCTCCATGACTTTTCCGGCAAGGACGAACAGCGGGATGGCGAGCAGGATCGTGGAGTTGATCTGCGTATAGCCGCTGGCAAGGAGCGTGCTGGGGTTAAATCCCAGAGAGTATGTCAGCCACAGGAAGGATCCGCCGAAAGCGAAGGGGATCGGCATGCCGACGACAAGGCCGACGATCAGGATCAGAACACTGACAACAACTTCCATTGACATTATCCTTCACCCTCCTTTCCGAGTTCTTTCGCAACAAGCGCAGCTGCTTCTTCCTTTGACGGAACATCGATGCCGGGATATTTCTTCTTCATGGCATCCGTCACATAGTCGCCGAGCTGCGGCTCTGTGAAATGTCCCTTCCGGACATACAGCAGTATATTATGGATAAAATAGTAGACATGATAAAATTCCATCAGAAGGAAGCCGAAGAAAACCGCCGATTTCGGAATGACAAGCGGAATCTTCAGGGCTGTGGAAAGACCGCCCTTGTTGATCTCCAGCAGGAAATATTTATATGCCCATGTAAGAACGATCGTATTTACAAAGATGGTAAGAGCCTGGGCCACGAGCGCAAGCGCGTCCTTGATCCGCAGATTCTTGATATATACATTCAGAAGATCCGCCTTGATATGGCTGTCTTCATAACTGCCGTAAACCGCCCCCATGAAATAGAGCCAGAAAGCGAACAGCATGATGACTTCGTCAGATCCGTAGAAATTCTTATGGAAAACGTAACGAAGTATAACCGAATAGCACATGCAGGCCGTGGATACCACGCTGCCCACGATCATCACCACTTTGATGATGTTCTGAAGGATATTCCAGAAAGCGGTCTGGGTCAGATCAAAGTGTTTGGTTTGCATCAGACCATCATCTCCTTTTTCATCTTATTTTCTGAAGAAGCCGGGGCACTTTCTGGCGCCCCGGCCGCTCCGCTGGTTAACCCTGATCCGCCCGTGCGGGGCGGATCATTATTGTACTGAAATGAATTTACAGGTTACTGGTTGGCCTCGATCAGACCCTGCAGGATATCGTCGCCGATGTTCTTTCCAAGCTTCGGCCATGTGGTGTCGATGACGTGCTGGCGATAAGCTTCCAGTTCTTCATCGGTCAGAGGAAGGATCTCGATGCCGTACTCTTCCATTGCCTTCAGGGCATCTTCGTCGCCCTGCTTAGCAGTTACGAAGCTGTTCTCGGATTCTGCCTTGAAGGTCTCGACGATCAGCTGCTGCAGATCCTCGGGAAGGGTGTTGTAGACATCCTGGCTCATGAAGAAGCCGATGTTCTCAGCGAATACATTGTAAGGTACATAGTATTTGATAACATCACGGAAGTCGGAGTAGTTCAGCTGAGGAGTTCCGCCGATCCAGCCGTTGCAGACGCCGGTCTGCATGGAGGTGTAAAGATCAGCATAAGGGATCGTCGTTGCGGAGAATCCCATATCCTCGGTAACCAGGTTGTAGACTTCGATCGCGGGAGCACGGACCATCAGGCCCTTCTTGTCCGCATTGACATCCTGATAGTTCTCGGGATACTCTGCGAAACCGAAGCCGATCAGGCCTTCCACATACATTCCGAGGAGCTTGATGTTCAGCTCGGAAAGGATCTTGGTGTAATTGTCGAAGAAATAGGAGCCTTCGCCGAAGGAAGCTGCCATGCCGTCATAACCGTTGATCAGATAAGGGATGAAGTTCATCTCCAGTCTGGAGTCGTACTCTGAAGGAACGGGGATCAGTGCAAGGTCGATGGTGCCTTCCATCAGTTCCTGGAATGTCAGGGTGTAGTCGCCAAGCTGGCTGGAAGGATACAGGGTGATCTCCAGACGGCCGTCAGATTCGGTCTCCAGTTTCTCTTTGATGCGTTCCAGGGCGGCATAGCCGAGGTGCTCTGTGTTATAGTGGGTTGCGAGACGCAGTTTGTACGTCTTTCCGGAATCATCGGCCGCGACAGGCAGCGCCAGGGCCAGACATAATGTCAGGGTCAACAGAATGCTTACAAACCTCTTCATTTCCTACCTCCTTTTTATAACGTTAACAGTGCTTTGCAACAACAGTTTCAGGCATCATCCGGCGTTTAACAGGAGTCTTTGCAGAAGATATTATTTTTTTCCGGTCTTGACATACTGCAGGAGCTGGTCTTTGTCCATTCCCTCGATACCCAGTTCATCCAGGCCGCAGCCATCCTTCCTCCAGTCACGCTCATGTACGACATTGATGATATCGATAAAGCCGTTTGTCAGCGGCATCGGCACGCCCACGACCTCCGCGATTGCGCACCACGGCACCAGGCCGTACGGGATATCCTCTGTCAGATACCGGCTCTGCAGGCTGTTCGGTCCGC
>DFKM01000213.1 GCA_002373555.1 Lachnospiraceae bacterium UBA3645 | reverse complement strand
CCATGGTCAGCTGGTTGTGATCCGTGGCTACATTCGCCTCGGTATAGACCGGCGCCAGTTCGTGCTGCGCAGGGGCGACTTCGTTATGTTCCGTCTTCGCAAGAACGCCCAGTTTCCAGAGGTCCTCATTCAGTTCCTCCATATAGGCGGCGACGGCAGGCTTGATCACACCGAAATAGTGATCGTCCATCTCCTGTCCCTTCGGCGGCAGTGCGCCAAAAAGCGTGCGGCCCGAGAAACGCAGATCCGGACGTTTATCGTACATTTCCTTCGCAATCAGGAAATATTCCTGCTCCGGACCGACGAACGGAATGACACGCTTTGCAGACGTATTTCCGAAGAGCCGGAGGATCCGCAGCGCCTGGGTATTCAGCGCCTGCATGGACCGCAGCAGCGGCGTCTTCTTATCCAGCGCGTGACCTTCATAAGAACAGAACGCTGTCGGGATACAGAGCGTTTTTCCCTTGATAAACGCATAGGAAGTGGGATCCCAGGCAGTATAGCCGCGCGCTTCGAAAGTCGCCCGCAGGCCCCCGCTGGGGAAGGAGGAGGCGTCCGGCTCACCTTTGATCAGGTTCTTCCCGGAGAATTCCATGATCACGCCGCCGTCCGGTGAAGGCGTGATAAAGCTGTCATGTTTTTCCGCCGTAACGCCTGTCAGCGGCTGAAACCAGTGGGTGAAATGGGTGGCGCCGTTCTCCACGGCCCATTCCTTCATCGTCTCCGCGACCGCGTTGGCAACGGAAAGATCCAGTTTCTTCCCTTCGTCGATCGTCTTCCGCAGCGAATTATATACTTCCGCGGAAAGCCTTGCCCTCATAACGCGGTCGTCAAACACCATGCTGCCGAACAGATCCTGTACAGTTCCCATAAATCATCCCCCTTATCCGTAAAAAAAGAGGCAAAGACGCCGTTTGTGCGCGAACACAAAAGACGTCTTTGCCTTTATGGAGCGGATTATACACCCGCATAATTTGTCTGTCAAGAAAAAGCTCCGGCAGGGCTCTCCGTATGGACCGGCCATGCGGTCTCCCATTGCGGATTTATGCTTTCTTTTCCTGCTCTCTTAAAAGTCTCCAGAGATTCTCCGGATCGATCGGAATCTGGTGCGGCCGCAGAATCAACAATGCTTACGGTAAGTCCGGATCTTTCCGTCTCCTGTCAAATAGAGAATATCTCCTTATAGACCCGCTTCCCGTCCTTCACATCGGACCGCATAAGCGAGACGCGCTTTACCATCATATCTCCCTTCGGCGCCGGCACACCCTGAAAACGTCCGTTCCGTTTGCGGATCAGCGTAATGTGCGGCACGAACTTCTTCCTGTCGTAGGCAATGCCCGCAGCGTCCAGCGCACTCCGGACGCTTCTTGTCAGACCGGAGAGTCCCTGGCTGCCCTTCAGGCCGATCCAAAGGATATCGCCGAACGTACCCGGTTCCGAAAAGGAAAGCCGGAACGGCTTAAAGGAAACAGTCCCGAGCGCCTCCTTCACCGGCGCGGCATCTTCCGTCTCCCCTAAAAAAGCCAGCGTCAGATGCAGGTTCGCGGTCGGCGTGTAATTCCCTTTCACGCCAGCCTTCTTCAGAGCATGCATCATGCCCGTCGCGGCGGCTTTCATTTCATCAGACAATGTGATCGCTATAAACAAACGCATGCGTAATTCCCTCCTGAAAAACCCGGATTCTGCCTGCGGTTTCAGAATAAATCCGGACGTGTATGAAGTCAAGCAAACAGATAGCTGTTCTTACCAATGTTGGTATTGATATGTACCTGCCGCTCCGGATCATCCCGGTGAAACATCGTTCCGGGTAAGCCGCATCCTGCATTTTTCATAAAAAATCTGGAAATATTCCTTTTTTTGCTGTATAGTACCAACAAACATTTTCACGCAGGAAAGCAGGTGGATCATGAAATATACAAAAGAAGAGGTCATGCAGTTTGTCTCCGAGGAGGATGTGAAATTCATCCGCCTTGATTTCTGTGACGTATTCGGAAAGAGAAAGAACATCTCCATCATGCCGGAAGAGCTTCCGCGCGCTTTTGAGTACGGCATTGCTTTTGATGCCTCGGCGATCGCCGGCTTTGGCGACGAAACGAGATCCGATCTGCTCCTGCACCCTGATCCCGATACGCTCATGATGCTTCCATGGCGGCCGGAGCACGGAAAGATCGTCCGTATGTTCTGCACCATAACCTATCCTGACGGCACGGTTTTCGACCGGGACACCAGAAGCCTGCTGAAAAAGGCTGTCGATGATGCGGCCGCCCTCGGCTACAGTTTCTCCTTCGGCACGGAGCAGGAATTCTATCTGTTCGAACTCGATGAGAACGGACATCCGACGAAGATCCCCTATGATACGGCCGGGTATATGGATATCGCGCCGGATGACCGCGGCGACAACATCCGCCGGGAGATCTGCCTGACACTGGAGAAAATGGGGATCCGTCCCGAGAGCGCACACCATGAAGAAGGCCCCGGGCAGAATGAGATCGCCTTCCGTTATTCGGATGCGATGACAGCGACAGATGACGCGATGACCTTCCGCAGTGTTGTAAAAACCATCGCCAGACGCAACGGCCTGTATGCCGACTTCTCTCCGAAGCCGCTGGAGGACCGTCCCGGCAACAGTTTCCATATCAATATTTCCGTACAGCCTTCCGGCGGGAAGGAAAATCTCTATTATATGATCGCCGGAATCATGGATAAGATCGAGGAAATGACTGCATTTCTGAACCCGACGGAAGAATCCTACAAGCGGCTCGGGCACAACAAAGCACCGTCCTATATTTCCTGGTCGCATGAGAACCGTTCACAGCTGATCCGCATTCCGGCAGCAGTCGGTGAGTATTTCCGGGCAGAGCTGCGTTCCCCGGATCCGACCGCTAACCCTTATCTTGCATTCACGCTCCTGATCTATGCAGGTCTGTACGGGCTGACGGAAAAGCCGGCGCTTCCTGCGCCCGCGGACATCAATATGTATACAGCTGATCCGGCCGTGCTCTCCGCCTACCGGAGACTGCCGCATAATCTCGGCCTTGCCTGCCGGATCGCGGAACATAGTGAATTTATCAGGGAGCATGTGCCGGAAGCGATCCTGGATATTTACTGCGGATCGTAAACGTCCTGCAGCTCCTGAGCGGCCTGTGCTCAGCCGGATGGACGGGAAAAACAGAAAAGGAGGTGACGGAAAATGAGCGGGAAGCTGCGAAGCTACAGCATACTGATTGTGTCCGCTTCAGACAAACTGAATACCGCAGTACACTCGCTTCTGCCCGCATCTTCCTTTACGCAGGTCGTCACTGTTTCCGACATTTCAGCCGCGGCAAGAAAATGCACCGACCGCCGGTTTGACATGATCCTGATCAACTCTCCCCTGCCGGACGATGCCGGCATCCGTTTCGCCATAGACAGGAGCGCCTCCGGTAATACCGTCGTCATGCTATTGTTAAAATCCGAGATTCATGATGAGATATATGAGAATGTCGTTGTCCATGGTGTGTTCACCCTGAAAAAACCGGTCACCCTGCCGATGCTTTCGACCGCCGTCGGCTGGATGTGCTCCGCCAGGGAAAAGCTCCGCACTTCCGAAAAGAAGACGCTGACGATCGAAGAAAAGATGGCAGAGATCCGGACTGTCAACCGGGCCAAATGGCTGCTGATCGAAAAAGAAGGCATGGACGAGCCGCAGGCGCACCGTTATATAGAGAAGACCGCCATGGACAGCGGCATGACAAAGCGCACCACAGCGGAGGAGATCATCGCAAGATACCAATAACCCACGGGAAAGTGGTTCCGTGGGTTATCTTTCTCCTGATACAGCGTAACCCACGGGACCTGTCCCCGTGGGTTGCGAGCTCACTTATATTTCTTCTCCAGCAGCTGCGCTGCCATCCTGTAGGTCGGCGCGGCTACATTATACTGATCGCACAGCCGGACCACTTCAAATACCAGTCCGTCCAGCTCCGACTGTTTTCCCGCAGCCACATCCCGCTGCATGGAGGTATCGGACGTCGGATCGAGCCGGCTCAGGATCTCCAGATTGATCTTCACATAATCATCGTCAAAAGGATACCCCATCGCGGCTGCCAGATCCGTGATCTCGGCGATCATCGCCTTGAACATTTCCCTGGCCGGGCCCTCCTGCTGCAGATCCTTTGCCTTCGCATCATAGAACAGTCCCGCAGCCCCGGCCGGAGATACATAGGAGAATTTCTGCAGGCAGTCTCTCTCGATGTGCTCCGACAGCCTGCCGTCGATCCCCGCAGCCTTCAGATCCTGTTCCGCCGCCTGCAGCTTCGCAAGCGTCTTCTCATCACATGTCTCACCGGTCCGGATCCCGAAGATGACCCGGAGGATCTCACCGCTCTGCCGGATCACGCCCGGCTCCTTAATATCGGATGCCACGTAGATGCATCCGTCCGTAACGGTGACCCCGGGCAGATCCTTCCGAATCCTCCCGCCGGTCCCGAAGATGTTCAGGATCGGAATGATCACGGTCTCCGGTCCGGACACCCGCTGCAGGAACGGCAGGACCGCATCGACCGAATAGCCCTTCACGCAGACAAAGATCACATCCGGTCTGTCATCATACTCCTCCGCCGAAAAAGCCGGCACACTGACCGTCTTCCTCGTATGGCACCAGATCCTGCTGACCGTGAGTCCGTTCTTCCTGATGGCATCCAGATGTTCGCCCCGGGCGATCAGCGTCACATCCATACCGGCTTCCGCCATCTGGAATCCGATCATGCCGCCGGTCCCGCCGGCGCCCAAAACCGCATATTTCATACTGTTCTGTCTCCCTTTCCGTACCAGCCTGTCTTTCCGATCATCCTCTTTTTAAGAGGGTTCTCAGTTCTGCGCTCTTCGCCAGATTGCCTTCCACCTTCAGCTGTCCGTTCCGGAACAGCCTGTCCGGATCGATCGAGCCGTCCGCCATGCCGATCAGGTTGTCATAGCTTGCGGTCACATATCCGTCCGCGCCTTCGTAGGCATAGGGTTCCATATGGAAGCAGGGTTTCCCGTCGTGATGAATGAACTCCACATAGCAGATGCCGGAAGCGCGGCCGGTCATGCGGATCTGCACAACGCGGTGGTACTCTGCGGGGAAACGGTCAAAGAACCGCACCCTGTTCTTCGCATCCAGCTTTTTGTATAATCCCTTCAGTGTTTCAAAAGCTTCCTCGAACGGAATGACCTCTTTCTGATCTCCCTCAAAGATACTGCTGTACATACGCTCATACTGCTCGGCACTGCGTGTCCAGGAGAAATCCTTCTCCATGCAGCGCTTCCGCAGCAGCGCGAATGTTTCCTCATCCGACAGATAGACCCTGAGCGCCGCCATAATGGCAAGCATCAGGCTCTTGCTCAGATAGTTCGGGAAGGAGAAACCGTCTCCGATCCCGTCAAACTCGCTGTAAGGCCGCACGGAGTCCTTCAGTCCGCCGGTCTCATGCACGATCGGCACCGTACCGTAGCGCATCGCCATCATCTGGCTGAGACCGCAGGGCTCGAAGCGGGAAGGCATCAGATAAAAATCGGATCCGGCGAACACTTCGCTGGCCGTCTGTTCATTATAATCGCTCGAAAAACCGAGCTGGCCGGGCCAGAGCCTGGTGCATTCTTCAAAATAATCGATATAGTGCTGGTCTCCCTGCCCGTAGATGATCAGCTGAATGCCCATCTCCATCAGACGGGGCAGCAGCTCCCGGATCAGTTCGATCCCTTTCTGCTCCACCAGACGGGCGACAGAGCAGAACAGCGGGAAGCCGGGTTCCTCATCCAGCCCGAATTTCCTCTGCAGCGACTTCTTGCAGAGTGCCTTGCCGGACATGTCTTTCGTCGAGAACGAATGCGGCAGCCGCTTATCGATCCTGGGATCGTAATGCACCATATCGATGCCGTTCATGATGCCGTAAAGCCGGTTCTCCACCATATCCACGACGCCCTGCAGGCCCATGCCGAACTCCGGATAATGCAGTTCTCTCGCATACGTCGGCGAAACGGTGGATACGGCATCCGCCATCAGCATCGCGCCCTTCATCAGATTGATGTCATGTCTTCCCTCGTATTCATATCCCAGACCGCCCAGGTACCAGCCGCCCGGAAGATCAAAGGTATCCTGCAGCTCATTTGCGCCGAACTGCCCCTGGTAAGCGATATTATGGATCGTATAGACGCTCCTGACCGCGGCGAGCGCTTTATTTTCGACCTGGTCATTTTTCAGATAAATGATGGCAGGCGCGGTCTCCCAGTCGTTGCAGTGCAGGATCTCCGGCATGAAATCCAGCTTCGGCAGCAGATTGATCACGGCGCGGCAGAACCACGCGAAGCGGAGCTTGTCGTCATCATAACCGTACAGCCTGGGCCGCAGGTAAAAATCTTCATTATCCACGAACCATACCGTGACGCCATGCAGCGATCCGCGGAGAAGTCCGCAGTAGCGTTCCTGCCCGCCAAGTGTGACCGTGCCCGTCCATTCCGTCTTCAGAGTATCGCCGTAATTCTCCTTTACGCACTGGTATAACGGTGTGATAATCGCGATCTCGTTGCCTGTGGCGGCAAGCGCCGGCGGCAGGGAAAAAGCGACATCGGCAAGTCCCCCGGATTTTGAAAACGGTGCGCATTCACTGGTCACAAATAAGATCTTCATGGAATTCCTCTCCTCCGCTCCTTTTTGCAGTACACTTTACGGCTGCAGAAATATTTTATCATACAATCACACGCATGCAAGCAAAAAAATCCCCTGCCGGAGGATCCGGCAGGGGAGAAAATTACTGTTCAGGCTCCTGAAGTTTACAGGCCTCTCTTTACGTAGGTCGTATGCAGCAGCTCGTGCGCCTTGTGGCTGCCGGGCTTCTCCAGGAACTCTTCATAGACCTGCTTGACGACAGGGTTCTCATGGCTCTTTCTGAGCGTCATGGCTTCATCCTCGGAATACAGGCCGGCGGCTCTGACTGCGCGTACGTCCGTAAAGTTCCGGACGGATGCGGGCTGATGAGGCTGTCCGCCGCCGTTTACGCAGCCGCCGGGGCAGGCCATGACTTCGATGAACTGATAGTCCGCCTCGCCGTTCCTGACTCTGTCAAGGAGCGCAGCCGCATTCTTCAGGCCGCTGGTAACAGCGACTTTCACTTTCGTGCCCGCAAGATCATATTCGGCTTCCTTGATGGCTTCCACACCGCGGACCTCATGGAACTCAGGTCTCTCGAGGGACTTGCCGGTCACGATCTCGGCAACAGTACGAAGCGCTGCTTCCATAACACCGCCGGTCGCGCCGAAGATATGGCCTGCGCCGGAAGCGATGCCGAGGGCGGGATCGCACTCCTCATCGGGCAGATCGTTGAAGAGGATGCCGGCCGTCTTGATCATTCTCGCAAGCTCACGGGTGGTGATGGTGCAGTCCAGATCCGGATAGCCGGAGCCGGCCTGGTTCTCACGGCCGATCTCGAACTTCTTCGCTGTGCAGGGCATGACGGAAGCGACAAAGATGTCCTTCGGATCGATGCCCGCCTTCTGGGCGTAATAGGTCTTTACGAGCGCGCCGTACATCTGCTGCGGCGACTTGCAGGAGGACAGGTTCTCGATGAAATCAGGATAGTAATGCTCGCAGAACTTGATCCAGCCGGGTGAGCAGGAGGTGATGAGCGGCAGCTTTCCGCCGTTCTTAAGTCTCTCCAGGAGCTCGGTGCCCTCTTCCATGATGGTGAAGTCGGCAGCATTGTCAACATCAAAGACCTTGTCCGCGCCGAGTCTTCTGATCGCGGCGATCATCTTGCCTTCCACATTCGTGCCGATCGGCAGATCGAAATACTCGCCGAGCTGTACACGGACGGACGGTGCGGGCGCGACAACGACATGCTTCTCCGGATCGGCGATCGCGGCCCAGAGCTTGTCCGTGTCATCCTTCTCAACCAGCGCGCCGGTCGGACATACAGCAGTACACTGTCCGCAGTTTACGCAGGAAGTGTTGGTCAGCGGCTCGTCGAACGGGCTGCCGATATGCGCCGCGAAACCGCGGTTGTTCGGTCCGATCACGCCGGTATACTGATTCTCTCTGCAGACTGCTACGCAACGGCGGCAGAGGATACACTTGGAATTGTCTCTGACAAGGTGGATCGCCTCGTCGATGTCGGGCTTCAGATCCTCTGTTCCCTTGAACTTGTTCTGGTCTACGCCGTATTCGGCAGCCAGCTGACGAAGTTCGCAGTCATCGGAACGTACGCAGGAAAGGCATTCCATGCGGTGGTTCGAGAGCATCAGCTCCAGGGTCATCTTTCTGTATGCGCGGATCGCAGGTGTATTCGTAAATACTTCCGTGCCGTCGCGGTCCAGCGGATAGACGCAGGCAGCAGCCAGTCCTCTGGCGCCCTTGACCTCTACCAGACAGATACGGCATGCGCCGATCGCATTGATCTCCTTCAGATAGCAAAGGGTGGGAATGCGTACTCCTGCTTTTCTTGCGGCTTCAAGGATCGTAGTATTCTTTTCTACTTCAACTTCGATACCGTTTATCTTAACTTTGATCATTTCCATAGTCTGCACCCCTTACTTCTTTGAAATAGCGCCGAACTTACATGTATCGATGCAGGTGCCGCACTTGATGCACTTGGCCTGGTCGATGACATGAGGCTGTTTTACGCTGCCCGTAATGGCGTTCACAGGACACTTCCTTGCGCATGCCGTGCAGCCTTTGCACTTGTCGGGATCGATGGTGTAGGAAAGAAGGCTCTTGCAGACGCCCGCGGGACAGCGCTTCTCTACTACGTGAGCGATATATTCATCACGGAAATACCGGAGTGTGGAAAGCACGGGGTTCGGCGCGGTCTGTCCGAGTCCGCACAGGGAGTTCGCCTTGATATACTTCGCGAGCTCTTCCAGCTTGTCCAGATCCTCCAGGGTTCCCTGGCCTTTCGTGATCTTGTCGAGGATCTCATGCATGCGCTTCGTGCCGATCCGGCAGGGCGTACATTTACCGCAGGATTCATCGACCGTGAACTCCAGGAAGAACTTGGCGATATCGACCATGCAGTTGTCCTC
>DFKM01000068.1:14145-19911 GCA_002373555.1 Lachnospiraceae bacterium UBA3645 | reverse complement strand
TCGCCCCAGCGCTCGGAGCCGATCACGCCCTTCTTCAGGCAGATCTGGTCCTTGATCCCTCGTTTCTGGATCTCTTCGGCGAGCAGGAGCGCATAGCTGGAGGTCGCTGTCAGCACCGTCGTTTTCATGTCGATCATGAACTGCAGCTGCTTGTTGGTATTGCCCGGGCCCATCGGAACGGCCATCGCGCCGAGCTTCTCCGCGCCGAGCTGGAAGCCGATGCCGGCAGTCCACAGGCCGTAACCGGGTGTGATGTGGATGCGGTCCTTGTTCGTGATGCCGGCAAATTCATAGCAGCGTTTGAACATTTCCGCCCAGTCATCGACGTCTTTCTTCGTATAGGGTATGATGACCGGCGTGCCGGTGGTGCCGGAAGAGGAATGAATGCGGACGATCTCTTCTTCGGGCACGGCCATCAGGCCCAGCGGGTACGCATCGCGGAGATCCTGTTTGTTGGAAAACGGAAGCTTTTTAAAATCCTCCGCGGTGGCGACGCCGGTGATGCCGGCTTCCGCAAGCTTCTTGCCGTAGAAGTTTCCGGAATGGATCAGGCGTTTGATCTGGTTGTTGACCTGTTCTAGCTGCAGACTGCTGATTTCCATAGTTTTTCCCCTCTCAGTTGATATAATTCAAAGCTTTGATATTCAGCGCATGGAGTTTCTCCGGCAGCGCTTCCATAAGCGCCGCCAGCACATCTTCCTTCTGCAGTCCGAGCCTGCCGGTCTGCAGCGCCGCGCCCAGAAGCACGACATTCAGGCACTTGGAAGAGCCGAGATCTTCGGAGGCTTTCCGGCTGTCGACAAGCGTCAGGTCGGAAACATTTGCCCGAAGATACGCGAGGATCTCTTCCTCCGGATAAGCGGACACGCCGATCATCGCGCTGACCGGCATGACCGGTGCGGAGGATGCGACGACCGTGCCGCCGGCCTTCAGGTAAGGCAGCATCCGGACAGTCTCGGCCGGCTCGAAGCCGATGATCACATCCGCCTGCCCCAGGCCGATGCGCGGAGATCCTGCGCCCTCGCCCAGACGCAGATGGGAAAATACGCTGCCGCCGCGCTGTGCCATGCCGATCGTCTCGGCGGATTTGACGGGGAGACCGTCCTTCATGGCGGCGGAGGCGATCAGGCGGGAGGCAAGGATGGTGCCCTGTCCGCCGACGCCGCAGAGGACGATGTTGGTGGTGTTTTTCGTGCTCATTTCCGTCTTCCTTCCTGCAGGCTGATGGCTCCGAACGGGCAGACCTTTTCGCAGAGCATGCAGCCGGTACATTGTGCGTGATCGATAAATGCCTTGCCGTCTTTTACGGTGAGCGCCGGACAGCCGAGCTCACGGATGCATTTCCGGCAGCCGGTGCAGTTCTTTGCATCAACGACGGAGACCGCAGCCGGCTTCGACAGCGCGATGCAGGGCGATCTGAAAATGATGGCCTTGACGTCGGGCTCGTCCGCGATCCGTTTTACAGCTTTGATGGCGGCAGGAAGATCCAGCGGATCCACGGTCTCGACGGTCTGCAGCCCGATCGCCCGCAGCACATTTTCGATGCTGACTTTTTCAACGATCTGGCCCATGACCGTGCGGCCGGTGCCGGGGTGCGGCTGGTGGCCGGTCATGGCGGTGGTGGAATTATCCAGGACGACGAGCGTCATGTCTGCCTGGTTGTAAAAAGCGTTGACCACGCCCGTGATGCCCGAGGCGAAGAATGTCGAATCGCCGACGAAGGCAAAGCATTTTGTGTCGTGCTCAATATGTCCGATGCCCTGCGCCATATTGATGCCGGCGCCCATGCAGAGACAGGAGTCGCACATATCCAGCGGCTGGGCATTTCCGAGGGTATAACAGCCGATATCGCCGGCGTAGAAAGTCTTCTTACCCTTCATGGCCTGCTTCACTGCGTAGAAGGAAGCGCGGTGCGGACATCCTGCGCAGAGGACCGGCGGCCGGACCGGAAGCGCGGGCGGCGCGGGAAGATCGGCGGAGCCGGTGCGGATGCTTTCATCCGCAAGGAAATCCGCCAGTGCGCTGCTGACGGAATCCACGGAATTCTCGCCGGACGGTGCGATATGTCCGGTCAGCTTTCCAAGGATCTTTGTCTGCAGGCCGTATTTTCCGCAGACATAGGTGAGCGCACGCTCGATGACGGGATCCAGCTCTTCGATGCAGAGGACTTCTTCCTTGCCCTGCAGGAATTCCAACGCCAGCTTCTCCGGGAAGGGGAACGGCGTCGCCACTCTCATGACGCGGGGATGCGACTCATTTCCGAGGACATCCATTGTGTACATGAAATTTGCGCCATGCGATGCGACCGCTTTCTTCGAAGCTGCGTATGCGCCGCAGGCCGGCCGGATGCAGTTGCGTTCATAACCGGACAGCACATCTTTCAATTCGGCGTTGCGCTTTTCGATCAGCGCGTGATTCTTGACGGACAGCCGGGGGAAGATCACCCATTTGGAGGGATCCTTGACAAATCCTTCGATCGCATGGGTGCTGTATTCTTCGGAATCGAGGATGTCGATCGATTCATAGCCGTGATCGATCCGGGTCGTCGCGCGGAAGAACACGGGCGTCTGATATTTGTGAGAGAATTCGAAGGCCTCCCGGATCATTTCGTATGCTTCGGAAACGGAGGACGGATCGAATACCGGAACCTTCGAGAACATGCCGAAGGTACGGGTGTCCTGCTCGGTCTGGGAGGAGATCGGGCCGGGATCGTCCGCGACCATGACCACCAGCGCGCCTTTGACGCCGATATATTCCAGGCTCATCAGCGGATCGCAGGCGACATTCAGGCCGACCTGCTTCATTGTGACCATGGTATAGGCGCCGGTATAAGCCGCGCCGGCGGCTGTCTCCATGGCAGCCTTTTCATTGACGGACCATTCCACATAGACATTCCCGGGGTTGCGGCGGGCGGCCGTCTCCAGGACTTCGGTCGAGGGCGTGCCGGGGTAGCCGGCGACCAGATCGACGCCGGCGGCAAGCGCGCCGAGCGCGATGGCTTCATTGCCCATGAGAAACTCTTTATGCATAATGATCAAACCTCTTTCTTCTGATTTGATAGAAAACTTAACGGTACTATAGCACAGGTAATGTGCCATTTTCAAGGAGAGAGTGCGCGGAGACGATCCGGGGAGGCTCTTCGCATCTGCCGGCTCTTCAGGATGACAGTTTTTGCTTGCCTAATCAATCGAAGTACGTTATGATTTTACACAACTAAAAATCCCGCAGAGATGCAGCTTTCACATCCGGCAGCTTTTACAGTGCGGCAGCTTCCTGCGGCAAATACCATGAAAAGAGGGATGACCATGGCTAAGATGACTGAAATCCGCTGGCATGGCCGCGGCGGCCAGGGCGCGAAGACGGCAGCGCTGCTGCTCGCCGACTCGGCCTTCAACACCGGCAAGTATGTGCAGGGGTTCCCGGAATACGGCCCTGAGCGGATGGGCGCGCCGATCACCGCGTACAACCGCATTAGCGATGAGCGCTGCACAGTGCACTCGAATATCTATTACCCCGATTATGTTGTTGTCGTGGATGTCACGCTGCTCTCCGCAGTGGATGTGACCAAAGGACTGAAACCCGAAGGCGCCATCATCATCAATTCCGGCAAGGATCCGGAGGAGCTCCGTCCGCTGCTCCGCGGCTACACCGGCAGAGTCTGCACGATCGACGCCGGCAAGATCTCCACGGAAGAGCTTGGCAGGAACTTCCCCAACACGCCCATGCTCGGCGCGGTGGTGAAAGTCAGCGGCCTGATCGATGAAGAGGAATTCATCGAGGACATGAAAGGCTCGTTCAAGCACAAATTCTCGACCAAACCGCAGGTCATCGAGGGCAACATGAAGGCTCTCATCCGTTCGATGAAGGAGGTGAAGGGACTGTGAGAAAATACGTTCCGGCATCGGAAGTCAATGAAAATATCACCTGGCAGGACATCGCGCCCGGCGGCGAAGTCCCGGAGGGCGGCACGTCCGACCTTTTCAACACCGGCGACTGGCGGACCATGGTCCCCACGTTCATCGAAGAAAAATGCAAACAGTGCCTGTTGTGCTTCCCGGTCTGTCCGGACAGCAGCATCCCCGTAGTGGACGGCAAGCGTCTGGATTTCGATTACAAGCACTGCAAGGGCTGCGGCGTCTGTTACAAGGTATGTCCTTTCGGCGCGATCACATTCGGAAAGGAGGAAAAGTAAATGTCCATTCGTGAAAGACTTTCCGGAAATGAAGCGGTCGCATTCGCGTTCAAGCAGATCAATCCCGATGTCATGGGCGCATTTCCGATCACTCCTTCCACCGAGATCCCACAGTATTTCTCCCAGTATGTCAACAACGGCGAGGTCGACACGGAATTCGTGCCGGTCGAATCCGAGCATTCCGCGATGAGCTGCTGCATCGGTGCGGAAGCAGCCGGCGGCAGAGCCGTGACGGCAACTTCCTCCGCCGGACTGGCGCTGATGTACGAGGTGCTGTATGTCGCTGCCTCCGCACGTCTGCCGATCACGCTGGCCTGCGTGAACCGCGCGCTCACCGGCCCGATCAACATCAACAATGACCATTCCGATTCCATGGGCGCCCGCGATTCGGGCTGGCTGCAGCTCTATTCCGAGAACAACCAGGAAGCCTATGACAACATGCTCATGGCGATGCGCATTGCGGAGCATCCCGACGTCCGTCTGCCGATCATGATCTGCCAGGACGGCTTCATCACCTCCCACGCGATCGAGAACATCGAGCTGGTGGAGGATGAACTTGTAAAGAAATTCGTCGGCGAGTATGAGCCGCAGGAGTACCTGCTGAAGAAGGAAAATCCGCTTTCCGTCGGCCCGTATGACATCTCTCCTTATTATATGGAGCACCGTGTGTCCCAGGCGCAGGCCATGAAGAACGCGAAGCAGGTGATCCTGGACGTGTCCGCGGAATTCGCGGAGATGACCGGACGCAGCTACGGCCTGTTCGAGGAATTCATGATGGAGGACGCTGAGCGCGCCATCGTGATCATCGGTTCTTCCGCCGGTACGGCCAAGGAAGCTGTAAAGCAGCTCCGGGCAAAAGGCGAGAAGGTCGGCCTGATCAAGCTGCGCGCCTTCCGTCCGTTCCCGATGGAAGAGCTCGGCGCCGCCCTGAACGGCGTCAAGGCGGTTGCGGTCATGGATAAATCCGAAGGCTTCTCTGCGTGCGGCGGCCCTGTTTTCGCCGAAACAAGAAGCGCCTGTTACGGACAGCCCGAGCAGCCGATGATGATCAACTATGTGTATGGTCTCGGCGGCCGCGACGTGCGCGTCGAGAGCATTCAGTATGTATTTGAAAGACTGACGGAAATCATTGAGAACGGTACGACCGGTGAAGTCTACCGTCATCTGGACGTGAGAGGAGGCGAGTACAGTGGCTTATAATCTGAAAGCAGAAGCAAGCAAGCCCGAGCGTTTCGCCGGAGGACATAAGAGCTGCGCGGGCTGCGGCCTGCCGGTCGGCGTAAGAGGCGTGCTGCGCGCGATGGATTCCGAGGACAAGGCGGTCATCTGCTGCGCGACGGGATGTCTGGAGGTCTCCAGTTTCATGTATCCCTACACAGCCTGGAAGGACAGCTTTATCCACAGCGCATTTGAGAATGCCGGCGCGATGGCCGGCGGCGTGGAGACCGCACTGAAGGTCCTGAAGAAAAAAGGAAAGATCGACGAGGATTTCAAGATCATCGCGTTCGGCGGTGACGGCGGCACGTATGACATCGGCTTCCAGTCGCTTTCCGGCGCCATGGAGCGCGGCCACG
>DFKM01000068.1:0-14093 GCA_002373555.1 Lachnospiraceae bacterium UBA3645 | reverse complement strand
CGGCCACGACATGGTCTATGTCTGCCTCGACAATGAAGCCTACATGAATACCGGTATCCAGCGTTCTTCCAGTACGCCGAAATACGCGGATGCGACCACATCCCCGGCCGGTTCCGTGATCCAGGGCAAGCAGCAGAACAAGAAGGAGCTGACCGAAGTCATCGCGGCGCACAATGTGCCTTACGTTGCCCAGACGACCTACATCGGGAACTTCAAGGATCTGCATGAGAAGGCCAGAAAGGCCATCTATACCGAAGGCCCGGCATTCCTGAACATCATGTCGCCCTGCCCCAGAGGCTGGCGCTATCCGACCGAAGAGCTGATGACCATCTGCAAGATGGCGGTCGAGACCTGCGTATGGCCGCTGTACGAAGTGATCGACGGCGAGTGGAAGGTGAACTACGAGCCGAAGCACAAGCTTCCGGTCGAGGAATACTTAAAACTTCAGGGACGTTTCCGCCATATGTTCAAGCCCGGCAACGAGTGGATGATCGAAGACTGGCAGCGTTCTGTCGATGCAAGATGGGAGAAGCTGTTAAAGAAGAGCGTGTAAGGAGCGTGCAGGAAGCCTGGGAAGCGTGTGCAGGTGCCGGCGGAGTTGTTCGCGGCGGATCTATGCATTATTTCGCCGGTTTTTCGTCGGAAACGGTACAGCTGTGCAATAACAGACCGTTTCAGCAAATATACTGCCCACCTTTATCAAAATTTCTTTGCATGATCTTATGAAAATGCCTTGATTTGTGCAATTTAAATCTCTTTTAAAGAAAATACTGTCCTTTTTGAAGCTGATTTATGCAGAATGATGCGGAAAAAGGACAGTAATTTTTTATTATGAAACATTTTTTGCACGAAGAGAGGTTGTATTTTTGTTAAATGGGTCAGTTTTTGCACAAACCGCACAGAAACAGTACAGAAAGCTGGTGTGGACATACTGGTTCGAACATGATATGATGCCGGTCGGATATACATTTTCGGACCGGGTGCCGGTACGCATCTGGGACGGAAAGTGTGAAGTCGATTTCGCGGAGATCTGTGAAGAGATGCGCTTCCTTTATGAGGAAGCGGTGCCGGAGTCAATGCGGCATGATGGGAATGCAATACGTATGAAAAAGATAATCGTGATCGGCGCGGGTGCGGCCGGGATGATGGCGGGCATTGCCGCCGCCCGGGCTGGCGCATCCGTGACGATCGTTGAGAAAAATGAAAAGGCCGGGAAGAAGATCTACATCACCGGCAAGGGCCGGTGCAATGTCACCAATGCCGGGGACCGGGAGGATTTCTTCGCGAATATCGTGACGAATCCCAGGTTCCTGTACTCCTCGTTTTCGGCATTCAATAATTACGACATGATGGATCTGCTGGAGGAAGCCGGCCTGCGCCTGAAGACGGAGCGCGGGAACCGAGTTTTTCCGCAGTCGGACAAATCTTCGGATGTGATCCGGACGCTGACAGACCAACTGCAGGCTCTGCAAGTGCGGACCCTGCTGAACACGCCTGTAATTGGGCTGCTGACGGAACGGCTGAATGCTGCAGAGGAAGCGCCCCTGAAAGAGGCGCAGGAAGATGCACCCGGCGGTAAACGCGGAAAGCACGGAAAAAAAGAGTTGCGGACGATGCGGGTGACCGGCGTAAAGCTGGATGACGGCACGGTGCTGCACGCGGATGCGGTGATCGTCGCGGCCGGCGGCCTGGCCTATCCGGCGACCGGTTCGACCGGTGACGGCTACAGGTTCGCGGAAGAAGCCGGCCATACCGTTACGGACTGCTTCCCTGCGCTGATCCCGTTTAACGCGCATCTGGATAAGGGAATTGCATGCAAAGACCTGATGGGCCTGACGGTAAAGAACACCGGCTTCCGCATGTATGAAGGGAAAAAGCTCGTTCGGGAGGATTTCGGCGAGCTGCTGTTCACGCATTTCGGCGTCAGCGGGCCGATGGTGCTGTCGGCCGGCAGCGTGATGACGAAGACGCTGCACGGGAAGCATGAACCGGTGACGATCCGGCTGGATCTCAAGCCCGCGCTCACGGAAGAGCAGCTGGATGCGCGGTTCGTCCGCGATTTCACCGAACTGTCCGGCAGGAACATGACGAATATCCTGCGGAAGGCCTTTCCGGCGTCGCTGGTCCCTGTCATGCTGAAGCTTTCCGGCATCCGCGGCGAAAAAAAAGGAAGCGAAGTCACGAAAGAAGAACGGAAATCCCTTGTTTCCGTGACAAAGTGCTTTATAATACATGTTGACGGCACGCGGGATTACAACGAAGCCATCATCACGCAGGGAGGCGTCTCCGTCCGGGAGATCGATCCGAAGACCATGGCGTCGAAAAAGGCAGAGGGGCTTTATTTCGCCGGGGAAGTGCTGGATGTGGACGCGTTTACCGGCGGCTATAATCTGCAGACAGCCTGGAGCACGGGATATGCCGCGGGGCTGGCAGCAGCAAAAGAAGAAGAAAACCTATTTGGATAAGGAGAGATGAAATGAACAGAAATATCGCAATTGACGGCCCGGCCGGCGCAGGAAAAAGCACGATCGCAAAGCTTGTGGCGAAGCAGGAGAAGCTTGTTTATGTGGATACCGGTGCGATGTATCGCGCCATGGGGATCTATTTCTCCCGTCTCGGCGTTGATCCCGCGGATGAAGCGGCAGTTACGGCACAGGCAGACGGCGCGGATATCACCATTAAGTATGAAAATGATGCGCAGCAGGTCTATCTGAACGGCGAGAATGTCACCGGGCTGCTCCGTACTGAAGAAGCCGGCAACATGGCATCCAAGGTCTCGAAGAACGGCGCTGTCCGGAAGAAAATGGTCGAGCTGCAGCAGAAGCTTGCGCAGACAACGGCGGTCGTCATGGACGGCCGGGATATCGGGACGGTCGTGCTGCCCGATGCGCTGCTGAAGATCTATCTGACTGCCAGCGTGGAAGTCAGAGCCATGCGCAGATACAAGGAGCTTGTGGAAAAGGGCGAAGCCTGTGATCTCGCGGCAATCGAGGCGGATATTGCGGAACGCGATCATCAGGACATGACCCGCGAGATCAGTCCCTTAAAGCAGGCGGATGATGCCGTGCTCGTGGATTCTTCTTACATGAATATTGACGAAGTCGTGAAAACGATCCGGGATCTTTATAAGGAGCGTCTCTCCTGATGGAAGTCATACTCGCGAAGACAGCCGGCTTCTGCTTCGGCGTGGACCGGGCGGTCAGCCGGGCGGCCGGTGAGGCGGAAAAGACGGACGGTCCGGTGTATACCTACGGGCCGCTGGTGCATAACGAAGAAGTGATCCGGGACTTGGAGTCGAAGGGGATCCGGGCCGTGACGGCGGAGGAGTTGGAGGGCCTTGACGGAGGCACCGTGATCATCCGCGCGCACGGGATCCCGAAGGCAGAGCAGGAAAAACTCGTTTTGCACGGATTTAAGGTGGTCGACCTGACCTGCCCGTTCGTCAAGCGCATTCACCGCATCGTGCAGGAGGCGTCGGAAGCCGGACGGACCGTTGTCATCACTGGGAATAAGGACCACCCGGAAGTGAAGGGAATCGTTGGCTGGTGCGGCGGTAAGGCCATTGTGATCGCAGATGAGAGCGGTATTCCGGAAATTCCGCAGGATGCGCCGGTGACCGTGGTCAGCCAGACGACATTCAATTATAAGAAATTCAAAGAACTGGTTGAAAAAATTTCCGAAAGGTCATATAATAAGCATGTTGTGAACACAATTTGCAATGCTACACAGGAACGGCAGACCGAAGCGGGCGCAATTGCAGAGCGGGCGGACGTCATGATCGTCATCGGAGGCAGAGAGAGTTCCAATACTCAGAAGCTCTTCGAGATCTGCAGGAGCGCATGTCCTCGAACATATTATATACAGACACCAGATGATTTAAAGACACTGAGTTTCGCACCGGTAAGTAGCGTGGGTATCACAGCAGGGGCCAGCACCCCGAATAATATTATCCAGGAGGTTTATTCTCATGTCAGAGGTAAACAATGAATTTGATCAGCTGTTAAAAGAAGAGGCGGATTCGATGCCCCAGATCCGTACCGGCGCAGTCGTAAAGGGTACTGTCATCGATGTTAAGGAAGGCGAGATCATCCTGAACATCGGCTACAAGGCAGACGGTATCGTTACCAAACAGGAATATACAAACGATGCATCCGTTTATCTTCCCGACGCAGTTCATGTCGGCGACGAGATGGAAGTCAAAGTACTGAAGGTCAATGACGGTGACGGACAGGTCGCTCTTTCCTACAAGAGACTGGCACAGGACCGCAGCAGCAAGAGACTTGAGGAAGCTTTCGAGAACCATGAGGTCCTGAAGGCGAAAGTCACACAGGTCCTGAACGGCGGCCTGGGCGTTGTCGTAGAGGGCATTCGTGTATTCATCCCCGCAAGCCTCGTATCCGACGGCTTCGAGCGTGATCTTACCAAGTATGCCGATCAGGAGATCGAATTCGTGATCATCGAGTTCAATCCCCGCCGCCGCCGCATCATCGGCGACCGCAAGCAGATCCTTGTGGAGCGCAAGGAAGCCATGAAGAAGGAACTCTTCGAGCGCATCGAAGAGGGCATGATTGTAGAAGGCGCTGTCAAGAACCTGACCGATTTCGGTGCATTCATCGACCTCGGCGGCGCAGACGGACTGCTGCACATCTCCGAGATGTCCTGGGGCCGCATTGAGAATCCGAAGAAGGTCTTCAAGGTCGGCGAGACCGTCGAAGCTTTCATCAAGGAGATCAAGGGCGAGAAGATCGCTCTGTCCATGAAGTTCCCGGACCGCAATCCCTGGCTGAATGCGGAAGAGAAGTATGCTGTCGGCAAGTTCGTCAAGGGTAAAGTTGCCCGCATGACCGACTTCGGCGCATTCGTAGAGCTCGAGCCCGGCGTGGACGCTCTGCTGCATGTTTCCCAGATCTCCAGAGATCATGTGGAGAAGCCCAGCGATGTCCTGACGGTCGGACAGCAGATCGAGGCGAAGGTCGTGGACTTCAACCCCGATGACAAGAAGATCAGCCTTTCCATCAAGCAGATGGAGTTCGATCAGGAAGCCGAAGCGGAAGCTGCACAGGCCGGCATGAGCGAGATGGCTGAGAAGCTGGAAGCAGCTGTTGCAGCAGCGGAAGAAGTTCCCGCAGCTGAGGAGACACCTGCAGAATAATTGAACAGTTACTTGCAAAAGCTGTCGGAGCGCACGCATTTTGTGCGCTCCGTTTTTTCTCTTAAGGAGAGACTGCCTATGGATAAGAGGATCCTGATATTGACTACCGGAGGCACGCTTGCTTCCGTCGCATCGGAGACCGGGCTCAAGCCCGGCATCCGGAAGGAAGATATTCTGGATGAGCTGGCGGCGGTCAGCAAAGGGATCGAGCTGATCGCGGAAGATTTTTCCTCTGTCGATTCGGCCAATTTTTCGCCGAAACACTGGGCGGCGCTTGCGGAGCGGATCTCCCATGCGCGCAGGGAATACAGCGGGATCGTTGTGATCCACGGCACGGATACGCTGGCGTATACCTCGTCCATGCTGTCCTTCATGCTGCTCAATATTGACATTCCGGTCGTGATCACCGGATCCCAGCTCAATCTGACACATCCGGTCGCGGATGCCCTGGAGAACTGCAGGCTGGCCTTCCATATGGCGGCTTCGGGCTGTCCGGGGGTCTTCGTGGCGTTCAACCGCCGGATCATTCTCGGCTGCCGTGCGTCCAAGGTGCGGTCGCTGTCCTTCGATGCGTTCGAGAGCATTAACTTCCCGCAGATCGGGACCGTGAGCTCACTGGGGCTGTCGATCGACAGGAATCTGCTGCCGGAGCGCAAGGACATCTTCTCCCTGCGGAACACGTACTGCGACAAGGTGCGGGTGATCAAGCTGTACCCCGGCATTACGTCGGATGTTTTTGAAGAGGCGAGACGGGCCGGCTGCCGCGGGATTTATGTGGAGGCTTTCGGCCTGGGCGGCATCCCGTTCCTGGGAGAGGATATTTCCGCGAAAATTCATGAACTGGTGATGGATGGAATCACTGTCCTGGTCGGCACGCAGTGCCGGTATGAAGGCAGCAATCTGAATGTGTATGAGACGGGCATGAAGGCGAAGGAAGCCGGCGTGACCGAGAGCTTTGATATGACGGCGGAGGCTGCGGTCACCAAGCTGATGTGGGTGCTCGGGCAGACGGAGGATCCGGAGCTTGTGCGGGAATACTTCGCGGTGAGCCTTTGCCGGGAAGTGACGATCGCGTAAGGAGCGGAACAGAGGGTCAGATCCCTGTCCCGCAGCAGAAATCCAATCAAAAAGCAGGCCATGGCCTGCTTTTTATTGTACGTTTTTATACCTCGGTCAGTTCGTATTCCCTGCTGCCGAAGCCGAGCGCTGCAGCCGCCTCGATCGTATGGATCCCGTGGCGGGACTCCACGCGCTCAATGAAATGCTTCTGCCCGGGATCATCCGTGGCAGCATAGATCAGATCCATGCAGGCCTGGTCGATCGCGACCGGATCGGTGGAAGCCAGAATGCCGATATCCTGCATGCAGGGATCCTCGGCGACAGCGCAGCAGTCGCAGTCAACGGACAGATTCTTCATGACATTGATATAAACGATCTTACCCTCAAAATGTCTGTGCACGGCGGAAGCGGCATCGGCCATCGCTTCGCAGAAATGATCCTGCTTCGCATGCTTCTTCCAGGTGTCGATATTGCTGTCGGTCACGCCGCCGGAATGGATGAGCGCCTTGCCTTTGCTGGAAGCACATCCGATGGAAAGCTGCTTGAGCGCGCCGCCGTAGCCGCCCTGCGGATGGCCTTTGAAGTGCGCGAGGACCAGCATCGAATCATAGTGTAGAATATTTTTGCCGAGATGATCCTCTTTCAGAATCTTTCCGTCCGGGATCGGCCAGATCACATCCGGCCCCTCGGCGTCCATCAGATCCACGGTGAAGGCCGTGCTCCAGCCGTGCGCCTTCATCAGCTTCAGATGCGGCTCGGTATGATCGCGCACGCCGGTGTAGGCATCTCCATAGGCTGTGTTGCATTCCACGACCGTTCCGTGAACGGCATCGATCACCGGCTTCCAGAAAGAAGGCCGGAGGAAGTTCTGGTTGCCTTTTTCGCCCGAGTGCACCTTGACGGCCACTTTTCCGGGAAGTGAAACGCCGAGCTGCTGATACATTTCCAAAACCTTTTCCGGTGAAATGTCTTTTGAAAAAAGAACTTTAGAACGCATTGCAATATCTCCTTGCGCTGATCAATGAGATAATTCTATCATATTCGAAAGAAACCGGCAAGCGGAAAGCCGTGCGGACCCGGACAGCGGCAGGCTGTTTTTTGCAGAACAACCAAATATAGTTTAAAAACAGTTTTAAATTGGTTGAATAACAGTTTCACATTTGCTATAATCGATGCAGATGAAAAAGATGTTTGAGGAGGTGCAGCATGACCATAGAGGAGATGCGGGAAAGGAAGAAAGAACTCGGGCTCAGCAACAAAGAACTCGCCGCACGCTCGGGCGTACCGCTGGGCACAGTCCAGCGGATTCTGAGCGGGGAGACCAGATCCCCGCGTATGCAGGCTGTGCTCGGATTGGAGAAAGTGCTGAAGAAGCAGGATCCGGATGTATATGAGCGGACATTCGGAAAAACGGCAGAGGAGATCATGGATTTTCTGCAGTCCGGCGGAGAAATACCGGCATTCGAAGAAACGCGGGTCAGTTACGGAAGTGCGGCACGCCGGGCGAAAAAACAGGGGGAGTACACACTGGAGGACTATTATGCGCTGCCGGAAGATCAGCGGGTGGAGCTGATCGACGGTGTATTCTATGAGATGCTGGCGCCGTCGTATGTGCATCAGAGGATCTCTATGGAGGTGTCCTTCCAGCTGCATATGTTCGTTCAGAACAATCATGGAAAATGCAGGGTCTTCACAGCGCCCTTCGATGTGCAGCTAGACTGCGATGACCGTACGATGGTGGAGCCCGATGTCCTTGTGATCTGCAACGAAAGCAGGAAGAGGCGTTTCGGTTGTTTCGGAGCCCCGGATCTCGTGATGGAGATCCTGTCGTCTTCCACGTCAAAGAAAGATCTGACGATCAAGCTTCATAAATATATGAATGCCGGTGTAAAAGAATACTGGATCATCAATCCGAAGGAAAAGCAGGTGCTGGTCTATGAGAACCAGGACCAGGTGCTTTCCTTCCGTTCCTGGAATTTTTCGGAGAAGATCCCGGTCGGTATCTGGGATGGCAGATGTGCAGTGGATCTGTCCGGGCTGATTGAAGAGATCGAGGAAATGGAACAGATGGAAGTCGAGGACGGAAGGAATCTTTGACTGCGCACACAGAACGATACAGACAGCGGTTAAATTGCAGAATTTTATCGAAAATTGTTTATGTTTTATGTGCTTTGTGATAAAATAGCACTGATAATTTCGCAGGAGGTGGCTGCATGAAGGTGCCGCTGGTATTGGAACTGAAAGGCAATTCCCTGGATGACGGCCCCGGGATTCGGACGGCGGTCTTCTTCAAAGGCTGCCCGATGCGGTGCATCTGGTGCCATAATCCGGAGAGCAAGCGTACAGAACCGGAATTGTCTGTCTCCACAGAGGACTGCATCGGCTGCGGAACCTGTGCGAAGGTATGTCCGGAGGGAGCCGCGTCTCCGCGCCGGCCCGGGATCGTGGACCGGGGGAAATGCGTCCGCTGCTTTGCATGCACGGCTTCCTGTCCGCCGAAGGCGCTGCAGCGGGTCGGGACGGAGATGTCAGTCGAAGAAATCACGGAAAAGTGCGTGAAGGACAAGCCTTTTTATGATGTTTCCGGCGGCGGCGTCACGCTGACCGGCGGCGAAGCGACACTCTTTCCGGAGTACGCCGGCGCGCTGGCGAAGCGTCTGACGAAAGAAGGGATCCGGGTGCATCTGGAAACCTGCGGCTTTTTCCGGTATGAAACGGTGAAAGAACATCTGCTGCCGTACATTTCCGGCATTTATATGGATGTCAAGATCATGGATCCGGAAGCCCATCAGAAATACTGCGGCGTGCCGAACAGGCCGGTGCTGGAGAACCTCCGCAGGCTGCACTGTGATTCCGCGGAGATGGGATTCTCGTTTCTGTCGCGTACACCGCTGATCCCGGGGATCACGGATACGGATGAGAATCTGACAGCGATCGCGGACATGTATCGGGAGATCGGAATTACGAAGACAGAGCTGCTGCCGTATAATCCGACGTGGTATAAGAAGACTGCCAAACTGGGGCTGAAGAGAGATAAGGAACTGGAAGGCCTGGATCACTGGCAGCCGAAGGAGAAAATCGAGCACTGCAAAGCGATCTTTCAAAAGAGAGGGATCAGGAACTGAGGTACATGCGGGAATTGTGCATGAGAAGTGCCTGATTACAGTGTGGAGCTTGAACTTGTGCATGAGAAGTGCCTGATTCTGGTTTTATGGTCTGTATTTGTGCAAGAATTGTGTATAGATGCATCATTATGGTCTCTTTCTGAAACTGTAATGTCATATTTTTGCTTTGATTAAGAAGGAAATCGTAAATATATGACTTTTTTGGAAGGACATGGTTTTTGGTATGGACCATAATAAGGAGAAAAACGAATGTCAGTGCACGACTTTAGACCATAATTCACAAAAGCCGGAGAATAATGCACGGCCGGAGAGAGTGTGTGACTAACCGTAGACCATAAATCACGGAATTCAGAGAATAATGCACGGTTGAAGAGAGAATGTGCGCCGCAGCAGGATTTTCGGAAGCAGACAGGATCATACATGCAATAACAGTTTCAGTTTCAGACAATGCATATTGAATCAATACAGCTTTCATTATCGGGAGGAGGCAGTTATGAAAGACAACATTAAAGAGCAGCTCACCGGCGCGGCCGCTGACCGGCTCGCGAACGCAGTCCTGCACTATTTTGCTTTTGAATTCTCAAATGTAAAGAAGAACCGCAGATATCTCAGAACCCGTGACGGCTGGAACAACTTCTCCATCGGCCTCACGACCGAGGACGGCTCCGTTGCCCAGAGCATCTGGTTTAAAGACGGCAGGGCAAAAGTGAAGAGCAGCATCAGCGGCGTCGATACACTCCTGACCCTCCAGGATACCGGCGTTCTCGCGCAGCTTGCCACACTGCCGCCGAATGAAGTCCTCAATCTGATGCTGCGGAACAAAATGAGCAGCACCGGCAACATGAGCAATC
This sequence comes from Lachnospiraceae bacterium UBA3645, assembly GCA_002373555.1. Lineage (GTDB taxonomy): Bacteria > Bacillota > Clostridia > Lachnospirales > Lachnospiraceae > UBA3305. Next base: position 3,906 of record DFKM01000068.1, on the reverse strand, counting down.
TCGAATTCTTCAACCTCCTGATCTCGGTGCTCATGAAGGATAAGCAGATCAAACAGATGAAGGCGCAGAAAATCGAACGCGCCGAGTCCGGCAAAGCCATGGTCGATGATCCCGATGCCGCGGTGCGCAAACGTCCCTCCAAAGAGTATCTGAAGGCAGATTCCGTCGACCCCGGCGTGAAATATCTCACGGACGATCCCTATCTCAGCACTTATACGCTCGAGAATTATCCCCGCCTGAAGAAATTCCTCGACATCCATCTGACGGCGAAGCCCGCCGTGTGCGTGGAGCGTGCACAGCTGCTGACCAACTTCTTCCGTCAGAAGGGCTTCGAGACAAAGCAGGACGGCACGCCCTGGATCCCGGAAGTCCGCCAGGGCCTGGCGTTCCGCTATCTGATGACAAAGAAACAGCCGATCATCCGGAAAGACGATCTGCTCGCCGGCACCACGACGACGAAAGAGATCGGCGTGCCGGTCTACCCGGACGGCGTCGGCGTCCTGCTGTGGGGCGAACTGCTGACCGTCAGCGAGCGGATGCTGCAGCCTTACGAGCCCCTCTCGGAAGAAGAGATCAAGGCGCTGAATTCCGACATTTTCCCGTTCTGGTCGCACCGGAATTTCCGGGAATATGTCCGGGAAAAATATCATGAGCCGATCGGACAGAAGCTCGATGAGCGCTGGGCCGCCTGCTTCCTCTGGAAAACGGTCGCGCTGAGCCATACCATCATCGACTATCCGAAGCTTCTGAAGCTCGGTCTGCAGGGCATCATCAAAGAGATCCGGCAGGAGATGGCCGGGGATCCGGATCTGACGCAGGAAAAGAAGGAATATCTCGAAGCAATGATCGAGTGCTGTAAGGGCGTCATCACTTACGCCCGGCATCTGGCAGCGGAGGCCCGGAAGGAAGCCGAGGCGGAGCAGGATCCCAAACGGAAAGCCGAGCTTACCGTGATCGCGGATGCAGTAGCGCATTCGCCGGAGTATCCCGCCCGGAACATGGATGAAGCCGTGCACGCCATCTGGGTGCACTGGATCGGCATCCATATGGAGAGCACGAATGCCGGCTTCTCGCTCGGACGCATGGACCAGTGGCTCCAGCCTTATTTCGCAGCGGATATGGAGAAGCTCCATACAAAGGAAGAACGCGATGCCTACATTTCGCATGTGATCGAGCTCCTCGGCTGCTTCTATCTGCGCTGCCAGGACCACGTGCCGCTGGTGCCGGATATCGGCAATTATCTTTTCGGCGGAAGCTCGTCCGATCAGGCGATCACGCTCGGCGGCATTACGCCGGACGGCGAAGATGCTGTCAATGATATGACCTACGTTTTCCTGAAGGTGACCGAGATCCTGGGCATGCGGGATCCGAATGTGAATGCCCGTTATAATGCGAAGAAGAACAGCATTACTTACCTGCGCAGACTCTGCGAGGTGAATGTCCATACCACCTCTACGCCCTCCATTCACAATGATGAGGTCGTGATGGCTTCGCTGGCGGAGCATCATTACGCCCCGGAGGACCTCAGGGACTGGTCCGCCACCGGCTGTGTCGAGCCCACGATCTCCGGCAAGCATATCGGCCATACGAACTGCATGATGTTCAACATGGTCGCCGCGCTGGAGATGGCGATGTACAACGGTTACCATCCGTTGATGCACTGGGATGTCGGCCCGAAGACCGGAGAGGTGGAAGAATTCGAGACCTTCGAACAGTTTCGGGATGCCTTCTTTAAACAGCTGGCGTTCCTGGCGGATGCGACCTGCGGATACAATAATGATCTGGGCGAGGCGCATGCCGTTCTGCGGCCGACGCCGCTCATGAGTACGATGGTGGATGGCTGCATTGAAAAAGGCGTTGATGTTACAAAGGGCGGCGCGAAGTACAATTCCTCCGGAACAGCCTGCATCGGCCTTGCAGATATCGTGGATTCGTTCATGGCGATCAAGACGCTGGTCTATGACACGAAGCGTTTTACCTTCCGGGAGCTTGTGGAAGCGGTAAAGAACAATTTCGAAGGCAATGAAGCGATGCGCAGCATCATTCTGACCGAAGTGCCTCGGTTCGGCTCCGGCAGCGACGAAGCGGTGGCCGTGGCCAATGAAGTGACGAAGTTCATGAAGGACTGCTTCTGGTCGCACCTCAATTTCCGCGGCGGACATTATACGACCGGATTCTGGTCGATGTCGAACCATGTCGCATTCGGATCGCTGACCGGCGCATTGCCGTCAGGCAGACTGGCGTATCAGCCGTTTACGCCCGGTCTGACACCGGAGGCGAATGCTTCGAAGAGCCTGCTGGACAACATCCGCGATGTCACGCGGCTGGATCCGCTCAGCATGAACAACAACATTGCGTTCAATGTGAAGGTGAATCCTTCGCCGAAGGATACCCACGCGGAGACGGTGGAGCATGTGAAGAACTATGCGCAGGCGTATGCGCAGCTCGGCGGTATGCAGATGCAGTTCAATGTGGTCTCCTCGGAGACGATGCGCGCCGCAATGGCGAATCCGGAGGCGTACAAGGATCTGATGGTCCGGATCTCAGGATACAATGCGTATTTCACACAGCTGAACAGAGAACTGCAGCTGGAGCTGGTAAACAGAGCGGATTACGGCCTGTAAACGACAGCGGTAACCCACGGGACCTGTCCCCGCGGGTTACTGCCTTTTTTTCTTGCCTTTTCCCACCGCATGCGGTAAAATATCTTGAAATGCGTTTATAATGCAGGAGGAATATGCATGAACAGGTTTAAAAAGGCGGTGCGGCTGCTTTCCGCGCTGCTCATGATCGCCATGATCACCGGCTGCAGCAGTGTCAAATTTGAGCCGACCGTATCATCGATCTATGTCGATAAAGACGGAACTGTTTCCGGTGCTGATATCGAAAGCTTTGACAACAGTTCGTTCACGGAGGAGCGATACAAGGAAGAAGATCTGAAGGCCTTCGTCGAGGAGGAAGTGAAAGCTTATAATCAGGAGAAAGCAGGCGTTTCCGAAGCTTATGAGCCCGAGGAGAAGGAGAAGAATGACGACAGCGCGCCGCTGCCCGTCTCGATCACCTCGCTCACCGTGGAAGAAAACCAGGCGAAGCTGATCCTGAAATATGCGAACTGCGACGACTATCTGGCATTCACCAAAGCGGACGATGCCGTGACCGGGCTTCTCTTCGCGAGTGCCGCGCAGGCAAGCGGGGCGGATCTCTTCCCTGCGGATCTCGTAGATGCGAAGGGCGAAGCTGTTGACACCTCGAAATACACCGGCAGTGACAAGGCTTTCGTGGTCTCTGTCATCGGCACAACACAGCTTGTCGTGAACGGAAAGATCATCGGCGCATCCGGCTCTGTCGAGATCGTGGATAATCACACCGCGAATATCAGTTCCGAAGAAGCTGTCTCCGTACTGTTCAAATAAGAAAAAATACGCATAAGCGAAAGGTAATAGACTATGGAAAAGACAATGGAAAAGATCGTAGCGCTGGCCAAGTCCAGAGGTTTTGTGTATCCCGGCTCCGAGATATACGGCGGTCTCGCGAACACCTGGGATTACGGCAATCTGGGCGTCGAGCTCAAGAACAATGTCAAGCGCGCATGGTGGCAGAAATTCGTGCAGGAGAACCCCTACAATGTCGGCGTGGACTGCGCCATTCTGATGAACTCCCAGACATGGGTCGCCAGCGGACATCTCGGAAGCTTTTCCGATCCGCTGATGGACTGCCGCAGCTGTCATGAGCGTTTCCGCGCGGACAAGCTGATCGAGGATTTCGCAGCAGAGAACAATATCGAGCTGGACGGCTCCGTGGACGGCTGGGAACCCGAGAAGATGATGGATTTTATCCGCAATCATCAGATCCCCTGCCCGACCTGCGGCAAGCATGATTTCACCGACATCCGTCAGTTCAACCTGA
>DFKM01000151.1:6876-7041 GCA_002373555.1 Lachnospiraceae bacterium UBA3645 | reverse complement strand
GTGACCAGTCCGTCGTACGGTCCGGTCATAAAACGTCCCATTTCCGTGAAAATGGCAATGTCGCCGAGGCCGGCGGGAACGAGGATCTCCTCGTATCTCTTCCGGACGCCTTCACCGATCTTCAGGATATCGTTGGGCTCCTGCTCGGGACGGTAGGGAATGCCG
>DFKM01000151.1:1218-6823 GCA_002373555.1 Lachnospiraceae bacterium UBA3645 | reverse complement strand
ATGCCGACGCCGCCGGACAGGTTGATGAAGGACAGCGAAACATCGCACTGCTGCTTGATCTCGACCGCCAGCCGGAACAGCACGGCCGCCAGATCCGAATAATAATCATTCGTGGCAGTATTGCTGGCCAGGAACGCATGCAGGCCGAACTTCTTCACGCCGCGCATTTTCAGCACGGAATAGCCCTTCAGCAGCTGGTACTTTGTGAAACCGTATTTGGAATCGCCGGGGTTGTCCATGATGCCGTTCGACAGCTCGAAAACGCCGCCGGGATTGTACCGCAGGCAGACCAGTTCGGGCAGGCCGGCTTCCTCTTCCAGGAAATCGATGTGCGTGAAATCGTCCAGATTGATGATCGCGTCCATGGCCTTCGCTTTTCTGTATTCATCCGCGGTGGTGACGTTCGAGGAGAACATCACATCGTGTCCGGTGATCCCGCAGGCCTCGGAGAGGACAAGTTCTGTCATTGAAGAGCAGTCGCAGCCGCAGCCTTCCTCATGAAAAAGCTTCAGAAGAAAGGGATTCGGCGTCGCCTTCACGGCGAAATATTCCTTGTATCCGGGGTTCCATGAAAATGCTTCGCGCACGCGCCTGACATTCTCGCGGATGCCTTTTTCATCATACAGATGGAAAGGCGTGGGGTACTGCTCGATGATCTTGTCCAGCTGCGCCTTGGTCACAAACGGTCTTTTGTTCATTCAGTTTTCCTCGCTCATGATTTTATTGTTGATTTTCCGTCACGTGTACATGCGTATAAAGATGGTCCTGGCAGTATTCAAAATTTCCGCCCGTACATTTGGAGCAGAAACGGAACTCCAGGTTCGGATCGTCCTGCTCGGTCCTGCCGCAGACGGCGCATTTGTGCCGGGTCGCCGACTTCGCTGTCTGCATTTTGACCGTATAATCGTGCCTTCTTTTCGCCTGCTTCACGGTCTGCACAGGCTTATGGTTGCTGAAGAAGAACACGATGAAGTTCAGGATGGACATCAGGATCGCGACGCGGCCGGGCCAGTCGGACGAGAACAGCTGCAGCACGATCATCACGCCGTAAAAGATGCCGAGCCATTTCGCCTTGATCGGCAGCACGAAATACAGATAGAACTGCATGTCGGGAATTGTCATCGCGAAGGCCAGCAGCATCGTCAGATACAGGTTGTCCGCCGTCAGCAGATAGATCTGACCGAATGCGAAATAGATGATGAAGGCTGCGAGAATGTAGCCGATCACGCCGATGATCATGTAGAGATTAAACCGGAAGGTGCCCCAGATCGACTCCAGCGTCCTGCCGAGCTGGTAGTAGATGAAGCTTAAGAGCGCCAGCCAGAGCACGTTGGTCGACGGCGGATAGATCAGAAATGTGACCAGCCGCCAGACCTGGCCGTGCAGGATCTGTTCCGCGTTCAGGCTGAGATACTGTACGTAAAAGCCCGGATTCGTCATCTGCATCATGAATCCGAACAGGTAGAAAATGATGAGATAAAGCATCAGATTCCGGACCGCAAAGCGTCCCATCTTCCGCTCCAGTTTGTCCATCCAGTTCATACGGATACTCCTGTCATTCGTACGTAATTTGGTAAAAATGCGCCGTCCGCGCCGGGCGGATCCGTTTCCCGGTTCCTGCCCCCGCGCCGTTTACTCGAAGATCACGGTCAGCCTTCTGCATTCCTCATCCGCGTCGCGGAGCACGGAAAGCAGCGCTTCCCCGCGGCCACCGTCCAGGGCCGCAAGTCTTTTTTCATTTCTGACCACGATCACGGTCTTCTCCGACAGTTCGCCGGTCAGGCAGTCGTAAAGCGCGTCCAGGTTCCGGCCGTACCAGGTCGGCAGATCCAGCGAAAATTTCAGCATGTCGTGGAGCCTTGTCATGCTCTCGACATAGGCACCGTCAATAATAATTCTCTTCATATATATCTCCGTCTGTCTGGTCAAAGTGCTGCCGTTATATCAGGCTGCGGCTGTACAGTCCGTCAGTCCTGTGCCGCAGGGCGTCTTCCGAGAAAATGGACCGTCTGACAGCCTCTTATTCTTCCCCGTATAGCAGTTCAAATGACTCGTAATGGTCTTCCGTATAATAGATCAGCCCGTCGTTTGAGAACACGATGCGCTTGGCGCCGCGCTTTTTCTTGAGCGTGTCGATATCGCATTCGTAATACTGCCTTCCTTTTTTCTTCGGCAGAAGGCCTTCATAATTGCCGAATTTGCTGCCGCCGATGACTTTTCCGGGGGCGTAGGATTCGACGCTGCCGCCGCTCCAGCCGAGATCCTCGGCTTCCCGCTTAGTGATGTAGTTCCCGGGAAGCTTTCCGTACTGGTGGATGTAGAGGGCGACTTCGTCCTTCTGATAGTAGCTGCCGGATTCGTCGAGCAGCGGATTGCCTTCGACGTCGGTTTCGGCTGCGGCGTCGGTCAGATCTGCGCCGCTGTCCTGCGCGGCGGTTTCGCCGGCAGCGGAATTGTTCTGCGCTGCGGCCGTTTCGCCGGCAGCTGCATTGTTGTTCTGATCTGTTCCTGCGGTTTCCGTTTCCGTCGCATAAGCAGCTTGTTCATCTGCGTTTTGCTGTGCCGCATTGTCTTCTGCGGACGCATTTTCGCCGTCCTCTTCTGAAGCCAGGACCAGGGTTTCGACTTCGGTAGCGTATGCTTCCTGCTCCTCCGCCGCCTCGCCGCAGCCGGTCAGGCCAAGCGCGAACACCATGATGAGCATCAGCAGAAACGCGGTATATCGTTTGAATCGTTTCATCAGTTATCTCTCCCGATCATCCATTTTCAGCCGGAGATCTTCTTCTCCGTACCGCTTGTCTATGTTGCGAAAACTTTCCATTACTTTACAACAGATTTGATTGATGTGCAAGTGTCAAAGAATCTGACGAATGAGACTCGGTCCGGGGAGCGGATGTATTTCCTCCAGGCTGTCTATTTTTCTGCTGGAAGCTTACAAAATGATTCTTCTCATAGAAAATACGCCGATTTTCACTCTCTCCTCTGCAAGTTTGGGTTTTTTCCTGGGGTTCTTATCTAACGCTACCCCAATATTTCCATGTTTTCCGTTTGCAACCAGATATTTCTTCCGTCAATAGCATGCTGTCAAAAGACGATACCCTTTTTCTCAGTCTGGTCTGTACGATCCAGGCGGAAAAAGGGTATCGTCATGAAATTCTTTCCTCTACAACACCAAATCACCTGACTTGCTATCTATTAACGGCTTAATTCAGGGGTATCGCCATGAAATTCTTGCCTCAACAAACCCAGATTTCCAGATTTGATATCTCCTGACCGTTGAAATGCGAGTATCTTCTTGATAAATCAGCGGCCTGACGGATATTTCACTTGCTTACTGCTGATCCTGCTCTTCAGAACAGCCCGAAGAGGCCTTTTTTCTCGTAAGGTTCCGAGCTGACTACGCCGGGCGTGTAGCCTGTCTCGCTGATCACGGATTTCAGCTTCTCCGCGTCCAGCCTTTCTTCAGAAAGAATGACGGCTTCCTTCTTCCCGCGGTTCGCAGTCACTTTCTTCACATGAAAATTCTTCCGGACAGCTTCCTGGATGTGCGTTTCGCACATGCCGCACATCATGCCATCTACGGCGATGGTTGTTTTGATCATATTTACCTCCTTACAGGGTGGGCCGGGGGCCTGCTTCCGGCAGGACTTGGCGAGCATCCAATAAAACAGCGGCTTGCTTCCAACAGGACAGCGACATGCATCTAACGATACAGCGGCTTGCTTCCAACAAAACAGCGATCTGCGGCCAGCAGAGCAGCGGCAGGCTTCCAACAGAACAGCGGCCAACTCCCTGGCCCTGCCGCTGCCGCTGCAAAAAAGCAGGCGCGGCTCACGCCGCGCCGTATCCCCCCCATTTGCGTGGCAGGAAACCTGCCCCGCATTTTCCTCTGTGCCCGGTCATCTCGCCCATTCGGACGATCTTCCCGTTCACAGCAGTTTTTCATTTCCTCTGTGCCCGGTCATCTCGTCCATTCGGACGATCTTCCCGTTCACAGCAGCTTTTCATTTCCTCTGTGCCCGGTCGTCTCGTCCAAACGGACGATCTTCCCGTTCACAGCAGTTTTTCATTTTCCTCTGTGCCCGGTCATCTCGTCCATTCGGACGTTCTTCCCGTTCACAGCAGTTTTTCATTTTCCTCTGTTCCCGGTCATCTCGCCCATTCGGACGATCTTCCCGTTCACAGCAAACTTCTTTCCGGAAAGATCCGGTGCTTTCCCGGCTGCGCCGTTCTGCGGCGTGCCGCCGGAATGGCAGGAAGAGGAACAGCTGCAGCAATCGCCGGAACAACCGCCGCAGCCGCCGCTCTGATGGCCTTTCCATATCTCTCTGGCAGAAATCCAGACCAGGCCCGCGACCAACAGCACCGCGATCCCGTTTCCAAGCAAAGCTGACATGTTCATTCCTCCTTTCCGAAAAATACCGGCGCGGGACAGAGAGTCTGTCCCGCCGTGCAGTATGCAGGGACAGGAAGCCTGTCCCTGTCCCGCCATTCATCACGCCTTAGCAGCGTCAACTGATGTCAGTGTTTTTCTGCCTTCTTCCGGCACATAGCCCTTGCGGACCAGCATGTAGATGATGCCCGCGATCAGCACGAATCCGACGACCGGACCGATGCCGAAGCCATGCTCGCCGATGAACAGGCCGCCTACCTGGTAGACGATGAACGCAAGGATATAAGCCCAGATCGTCATGTAGCCGATCGCTGCCCATGTCCACTTCGCGTTGTTCATCTCTCTCTTGATGGCGCCGATGGCAGCGAAGCAAGGTGCGCAAAGCAGGTTGAATATCATGAAGGCAAATGCGCTGGCTGCCGTGTAATCTGCAGCAACGCGTGCCCAGATCTGGTCACCGTTCTCGCCGAGCTCTTCCTCGGAGTCATCATAGTTGTACAGTACGCCGAACGTGCCGACGACTTCTTCCTTCGCCACAAGACCGGTGATGGTAGCAACAGTAGGCTTCCAGGAACCGAATCCGAGGGGTTTGAATACGAAGGAAATGCCGTTGCCGACCTGTGCAAGCAGGGAAGCGTCCATGGCGTTCACATCTTCTTCGGGAACATTCATCTTCTGGGCAAGGTCGCTGATGACCTGCTCGTTTACGATCGTCTCGTCCTCAAACATCTCATCGACCATACCGAACTGTCCGTTCACGGTTCCGAAGGAACTCAGGAACCAGATAATGATCGAGGAGATCACGATGACAGAACCGGCTCTCTTGATGAAGGACCAGCCGCGCTCCCAGGTCGCACGGAGTACGTTGACAACGGAAGGAACATGATATGCGGGAAGCTCCATAACGAAGGGAGCGGGCTCTCCTGCAAATGCCTTGAACTTCTTCAGGATGATACCGGACAGGATAACGGAGCCGATACCGATGAAGTATGCGGAAGCTGCCACCCACGGTGATCCGCCGAAGATCGCACCGGCGATCAGGCCGATGATGGGCAGTTTTGCGCCGCAGGGCATGAAGGTCGTGGTCATGACGGTCATCTTGCGGTCGCGGTCATTTTCGATGGTACGGGAAGCCATAACGCCGGGAACGCCGCATCCGGTCGCCACGAGGCAGGGGATGAAGGACTTTCCGGACAGGCCGAACTGACGGAA
>DFKM01000151.1:0-1141 GCA_002373555.1 Lachnospiraceae bacterium UBA3645 | reverse complement strand
GCGACACGGGCCATGTATCCGATATCCTCAAGGATGGCCAGCAGCAGGAACAGTACCAGCATCTGCGGTACGAATCCGAGAACAGCGCCGACACCGGCTACGATACCGTCCTGGATCAGGCCGTACAGTGCACTGCCTTCCGCGACATGCAGAGCAGCCAGCAGGCTGTCAACAGCACCGGGGACCCATTCTCCGAAGATCACGTCATTTGCGAAATCGGTCGCTGCGGTACCGATGGAAACGCTCCATCCGCCCATGGCGATCGCGTAGATCAGGAACATCACAACAGCGAAGATCGGCAGGCCGAGAATACGGTTCGTAACGATCTGGTCGATCCTGTCGGATGCGGACAGGCTGTGCTTCTCTGCTTTCTTCTTTACGGAAGCGCTGCAGACGTTTGCGATATAGTTGTATCTTTCATTGGTGATGATGGATTCGGAATCATCGTCCAGCTCTTTCTCACAGTCAGCGATATGCTGCTCGATCTCTTCGGCAACGGCGCGATTCAGGTTCAGCTCTTCCATCACCTTCTCGTCACGCTCGAAGACCTTGATCGCATACCAACGCAGATATTTTCTGTCTTTGATAATCGTCTCGATGGACTCCTCGATATGCGCGATCGCATGCTCGGTGCTGCCCTTGAAAATGTGCGGTCTCTCGCCCATCGGCGCGCTCTTTGCAGCGGCAACGACCGCATTTGCGACAGCATCGATACCGTCGGATTTCAGTGCGCTCATCTCGAGAACAGTGCAGCCGAGCTCCTTCGACAGCTTTGCAGTGTCAATGGAATCGCCGTTCTTCGCTACAATATCCATCATGTTGATGGCGACGACGGTCGGGATGCCGAGCTCCAGCAGCTGGGTGGTCAGATAGAGATTACGCTCGATATTCGTGCCGTCCACGATATTCAGGATCGCATCGGGTTTCTCCTGCACCAGATACTGACGGGAAACAACTTCCTCCAGCGTATACGGTGACAGGGAATAGATGCCGGGAAGGTCCTGGATGATGACATCCTTGTTGCTCTTCAGTTTACCTTCCTTTTTTTCAACAGTGACGCCGGGCCAGTTGCCCACGTGTTGGCGAGAGCCCGTGAGGGCGTTAAAGAGTGCGGTCTTACCGCAGTTCGGGTTACCCGCAA
>DFKM01000106.1 GCA_002373555.1 Lachnospiraceae bacterium UBA3645 | reverse complement strand
CGAGCGCAAAGGAAACGGCAAAATAGCCGAGGCCGATCGGGATCCCGGCTTTCAGGCCCCGCACATACCATTCCGATTTTTTCAGTACAGTTTCAGACATTTGGATCGTCTCCGTAATTGACAAGATAAAAGGGCTGCGCCTGGCGCAGCCCCTCTATCTTACTATCATACTTCGTGAAACACAAGAAGTATTTATTACTTCTTTCTTGCAGCCTGTCTCTGGAAGGTTCCGATTGCTTCGATCACAAGGATCACAGCAAGGATGACCATTGCAGCGGCAAACACAAGCTGGAAATAATGGCCCCACAGCGGGTCAGCAGCCATTTCTTCAGCCGTTGCGTGCGCAGCAGCATAACCGCCGATCGCGGAGAACTTCGCAAGGATCGTTCTGCAGAGCTGCGTCAGGGTCGCTACAAGCATGAAGCACATCGGGAAGTAGAACATCTTGTTGTTCTTTCCGACTTCACCGAGCCAGCAGCAGACAGCCAGGAGGGCAACGCCGGCAAGCAGCTGGTTGGCAGCGCCGAACAGAGCCCAGATCTGGGACAGGGACAGTCCGCCGAGGATACAGCCGATGACGACCATGATGCCGGTGCCGACAAGCGGATGCGCAAGCAGTGCGCGGATGCCGGAAGCATCCTTCCATGTCGCTTCATCTTCCTTCAGGAAGAGTTCGCCGAACATGAAACGGGACAGACGTGTACCGGTATCAAGGGAAGTCAGTGCGAATACGGAAACAGCCAGTGTCAGCAGCGCAGCAATGAGCGGGCTGCCGTGATACATGGCGGCGATACCGTCTGCGAAAGCCTTTGCAGGTGTTCCGAGATCGGCATTGTAACCGGTGGAGATCATACCGACAGCGATCAGAGAGATAACGCCGAGGGCGGATTCGATCAGCATGGAGCCGTAACCGATCGCCTTCGCATGCGCTTCATTCTCAAGCTGCTTGGAAGATGTACCGGTGGAGATCAGTGCGTGGAAACCGGAGCAGGCGCCGCAGGCGACTGTGATGAACAGAGCCGGGAACATCGGGCCGATGCCGGTGGTCCATCCGGTGAATGCGGGCAGCTGGAACTGTGCGCTTCCGGAAAATGCCGCATAGAGGATACCGAATACGGCAACGATCATCATCGCATAAAGCAGGAAGCTGGACAGATAGTCACGGGGCTGCAGCATGATCCAGACGGGGATCAGGGAAGCAACGGCGATATAGATACCGATCAGAACGATCCAGGCGGTACGGCTCATGGCCAGACCAAAGTTCAGTCCGATCACCAGGGCAAGCACGATGCCGACAAGACCGATGATGGTCGCGGGCAGCGTCTTCATGCCGCCGCGGTTGGTCAGCATGCCGTAGATCACAGCCAGGACGATGAACAGCACGGAAACCATGGCTGTTGTCTGGTTCGCGATCGGGTCCGCAACGATACCGAACATAACAGGTGCATCTGCAGGTGTCATGAAGGTACCGGCAACAACGTTTACGAAGGAAGCGATAACAAGGATCAGAACGAGCAGTGCAAAGATGATGAACAGCTTCTGCGCTCTCTTGCCCATGGTATCCTTGATGATCTCTCCAACGGATTTTCCTTCATGACGAATGGAAGCAAACAGAGAACCGAAGTCCTGCAGACCGCCAAAGAAAATGCCTCCCAATACGCACCACAGGAAAACAGGAAGCCATCCGAAGACAGACGCCTGGATCGGTCCGTTGATCGGGCCTGCGCCTGCGATGGACGAGAAGTGATGGCCCATGAGGACTGCAGGCTTTGCAGCGACATAGTCAACACCGTCTTCCATTGTCTTTGCGGGAGTAGGACGTGAGGGATCCACTCCCCATTCTTTTGCCAGCCAGCTGCCGTAGGTCACATAACCGATGACCAGGAGTGCGATGGCAGCCACGATGATCAGTAATGGTGTCATTTTATTTCTCCTTTTCCGTTTTGTTTTGTATATCGCGAATGAGATCGGAAAGGGTCTGTCCATGGCGGTTCGTGGCAGGCTTTCCTCCCGCGGTCTCACAGGCAATCAGTTTCAGGTTGCTCCAGCCCCACAGGCTGAAGCGGTAGCTCACATGGCTGTTGTTCTTCTTCACGATCTTCTTCACTTCGTCATCCATGGAATTGCAGATCATGAAAACGACAACATCCGTGTTTCTGTGATTGGGCTTCGGGTCAGCTCTTCGCAGCCCTTCCTCCCAGGCCGTCCGGATCAGGCTTTCCGCTTCGGCGGAATCCAGATGATCCCTGACGGCAAAGAACGCGTACTCGCAGGAATCCATCTCGGCAAATTTCGCGATCCGGACAAGCATGTATTCTTCGTTATGTACCGTAAAGACCGCTTCCGCGTCAAACGGCGGCATCGGCGATTCGGTATTGATATTGTAGTACTGCCGGTAGCTTAAGAGGACCTTTTCCAGCAGTTCATACCCGGGTTCCTTCTCATGGCCCGGGATCATGAGCGGCGCATCCTGATGGTTGTCGATATGCGTGATCATGCTTCTGTCTCCGGTGCCTTTGCCGCAGGCTTTTTCAGCTTGATATGCGGCGCCCTCACGCCAAGTTCCCGGATCACTTCCTTCGCTGCTTTTGTGCCGGGCAGCTGGATCTGCGCGATCTCCTTTTCCGCATCACAGATCACGAGATTCTCCATCTCCATCTGTCCCTTGCCGCAGCAGACATTCGCCGGGACGGTAAAGACTCTGCGGAAGGCTCTGTCGATATCGGTGTACGGTATAAAATAGGTCCTCAGCCTGACGCGGAAGAAAAGATTCTTCTCTCCCAGCTTCAGGATGCCGATCTCTCTGGCGGCGGCATGCTCGGCCAGCAGCTCCGCATCCTTAAAAGGCTCTCCGTTCATCGCATACAGCTTCATTGTACTTCCTCCTACAGTTCGATCCCTTCCACCGTGATATTGTGAAACAGGATCCAGTTCTTTACATCGAGCCTGATCCGCGCCCCGACATGAAGGCGGTACGGGGGCAGCAGCACCTCTCCCACTTCGGTCACGGCACTCCGGAATCGTTTCTTCTCTTTTAAATAAGGAAGCTCCTTATCGGAAGCGAGCCGTAAGAAGATCTCCGCGACCTCAAAATCCGATGTATCGCTCGTCGCGACATCGATCACGACATGATTCTTTTTCCGTTTTTTCATGTAGGCCAGAAGCGCATCCGAATATTCTATTTCCATGGTATCCTGCTTGATGAGAGAGCGAAACCGTACGTTCCACGGTTTCTACACTACACGAAAGTGTCACTTTTTCACTTTACAGTGAGCAATTATAGTACGGAATTTATGAAGAATCAACACGAACTTTATAATTTTTTAGAAATTCTTTATTTTTAAAAGCCTGGGCTGAATAAAAAAAGGATGTGCATTACGCACATCCTGTAATTGTTGTAATCCTATGATGAACATCAGTCGGCAAGTTCGTTCATGGCCAGATTGATCCTGCCCATGCGGTCGACTTCGATGACCTTGACCGTGACCACGTCACCGATCTTGACGACATCTTCGACCTTCGCCACACGCTTCTTCGAAAGCTTGGAAATATGAATCATGCCGTCCTTGCCGGGGCAGA
>DFKM01000199.1 GCA_002373555.1 Lachnospiraceae bacterium UBA3645 | reverse complement strand
TACCTACCATTGGGGACAGGCACCACGGGTTATCCGATTTCCCATCCAAAACGTACGTAACCCGCGGGGACAGGCACCGCGGGTTACTTCTTTTTACTTATATTTCAGTTCCTTTACAAATCCTCTCCAGAACTTCACCAGCTTCGTGTACCCGAAGCTCTTCAGGTGATAATCGCCGGCTGCATATTTATTGATGATATAGCCGGATCCGTTGTCGAACACCTCTCCCGGATCGCAGTACCATACGCCGTCATATTTGCCCGCCAGCTTCTCCAGCTGCCTGTTATACCACTTTCTTCCGGCGGCTGTCGAATTTCCGTGCCGTTTATACGGCGTGATCCCGGACAGGATGATCTCCATGTTCTTATTCTTTTTCAGAAGCGACTTCAGGATCAGCTCAAAGTATTTCACCTGTTTGCTGATATAACCGTTCCCGGGCTTTCCTTCGATTCCATTGATGCCCATCATGATCACCAGCTGGTCCGGATTATAGGATTTGAGCTGGCTCATGTACGAGCTCTGATAGTACCGGATGGAATTGATGCCGATCTTCGCGATGACGCGCTCCTTCTTTGCCTTCATATGGCCGTATTTCGTAATGCCGACGATCAGCGAGTCACCGGCGTAGGCCAGCTTCATCTGCTTCGCGGGCTTCCTGGCCTTCACACGCACAGCCTTGCTGAGCTGGTCAGGCTTTTCCGCCGCAGCGACTTTGTAAAAGTATTCCTGAAAAACTTTGACATCCTTGTCGATGAACCTGCTCTTCTTTGTGCGCTTGATCTCTTTATAATTGCCATCCTTTTTCGCTGCACGATAGACGATATAGCTGTCCCCTTTGTCCTTCCCCGCAAGGACAAGCCGGATGCTTCCGTCCTGGCGCGCATAGGCTTCGCTGATTTCCGCATTATCCGCTGCCTTCTTTTTCGCGGAAGCCGAAAGCGGCAGCGCGACAAGCGCGGCAAGCAGCAGACAGGCAAAGACAAAACAGCAGCCTGATTGACGAATCAATTTCATAGTATTCCTCTCCTTTCCACTATTGCTGTAATCATACTATGAATTTTGACCATCGTCAATGCAGACGACGGCGCAGTTCGTCCCATTGCATGGCAGCGTCCTCTGTCTCCCCATGCGCCTATGCTACCATGCTTTTAGAGGTTTCAATCTGATTCCCGGAGGCAGCCAGAAATGAACAACCGAAAAATCAACTGGGGTATTATCGGATGTGCCAATATCGCAAAAGACCGGGTCATTCCCGCCATGCTGCAGGCATCCCTGATGAATGCACGGACACTTGACCGTATATTGGGGTATAAATAGCGAACAGCATCATACCCGTTCGGGTCCAAATCAAGATAACAGTGCCGTTGCAACCCCGAACGGGTATAAAAACGGGACAGGGAACTGGCCACTGTGAGCTGCTCCCTGTCCCTGCCATTCTGCGTTTTACAGATAATGGATCCTCTCCGGCTCAAATCTGTCCGCCGGCGGCTTCTCTTCCGCCGGATATCCGAGCGGCACAAGCGCAAATGAACGAAGACCCTCTTCAATTCCGATGATCTCATCAACGCAGCGCATCCTTTCTTCAATCGGTGCGATGCCGAGCCATACGCCGCCCAGCCCCTGATTGACGATCTCCAGCAGGATATTCTGTGTCGCGATCGACAGATCGATCTGATCATACATGGGAAAAACCAGGTTTTTCGTCCGGAAGCACGGAACGATCACTGCCGGCGCACCGGCCGCACAGCCGGCATATTTGTGCGACTTTGACAGCTTCAGGATCTTTTCCTTATCCGTGACGACATAGAATTCCCAGGGCTGCTGATTCCCGGCCGAGGGCGCCGCCATCGCTGCCCGAAGGATCTGCTCGATTTTCTCCGGCTCGACCGGCCGCTCTTCAAAACGCCGGATACTTCTTCTTGTAAATACAGGGTTCATGACAATCACTTCTCCTATTCGACAGTCTGTTTTCATTTCCTTTTTCTGTATCTGCAGCAGGGACATGTGCAAAGGCCCGCCGGATCATTCATGATGAACTCGGCCGCGGATGCAAGCCAGCTGTGGCCCGTCTCCATGTTTATCCGATCCGGAACATCAGGATCCGCTCGCGCTCATCATTGCCCGGAAAAAGATCCGCGCAGGATATCTCGTCATAGAATTCCAGTTCCGGAACCGTCATCAGCCAGGCAATATACTCCTCCGAAGGATAGTAAAAGAACAACGTCATTTCCCGCGGATTTTCGTAATACGAATCGACGATCCGCTTCCGGACCGACTGCAGCAGCTCCACGGAAAACGGATTGAAGAAATAGAACATGTCCGCAGAAGCGGGAACTTCATATTTCTCCGCCGAAGTCAGAACAAATTCCAGCCGGTTTCCTTTCGCAGTACTCTCTTTGTTTGCCAGCGCCTTTTCGATCAGACGTTCATCATGATCGATCCCGATCACATGACAGCCGGTCTGATATGCCAGGAAACAGCCGACTCTGCCTTTCCCGCATCCGTAATCGATCAGCGTGTTGTCCTTCCCGATCAGGCCGCTCCCGGCAAGCCGCGCCAGCACGCTGTAAGGGGTCGGTTCATAGGGATAGCGAAATGTGTCCGCGCGGGAATCATCCCGGCCGGAGGTGCGGATCCGCAGCAAGGTGTCCCAGTCTTTTTCATTCATATCATCTGTCCCGGCCTTGTTTCAACAATTCTTTCAAAACGGTTTCAGTTCCATCATGACGCCATTCGGCAGCACGAACCAGTGATCTCCTTTTCCCTCTGCTTTCCTGCAGCCGTACTGAATGGCCAGCTTCGCTGCAGCCACAGGATCCAGATCGACGCCCAGTGAGATGTGATCGCAGGCACAGTTTTCCGGGAAAACCTCTGCATCCCGGGCCAGTTCATTGATCTGAATGCCCTCTGCAAACCACAGCTGCCGGTTCGGCGCTTCTCCGGCCGTGCGGGCAACGGTCATATGAAAGACTTCCCGGAAGAAATATACATACCATTCGAAATCTGCAGTCAGGAGAGCTGCATGATGTATTCTTGCTTTCATAGTCGGCACACTCCTTTGTAGATGCACGAAGATCATCATTTTTCGGATCAAAGCTTCAGGCAGCGGATTCCCGGCTGCCGTTGGCATAAGTATATCATACATAAACAACTGTTTAAAATAAGCTTTTTCCTGATAACGGCGTATGGATTTCTCCGTGTAATGATGCATGAAAAAACAGGCCCCTTTCGGGGCCAGCTCCTCAGTCCAATTCCCGCATTACCAATACTCTCTCCTGTATTCGTCTCCCGTATCGCACACGTTTCTCACCACGATCGACACGATCCAGAGCACCAGCAGGAACGGGATCAGCTTGATTACCAGCAGTCCCAGCCCCAGCGCCAGCAGGATCACCATAGCGCCGCCGAAACCGAATACAGCCACCAACAGTAAAAAGCTCAAAAGCCTCAACATGATCTTCACCTCCAATTTGATAAACGGGAAAGGCTCTTCTGCGATGAAGAACCTCCCCGATCCGCTATTTGTTCTCAGTAATGAATGCCTGCCGGAACATTATCCCTCGATCATCGTATTCTTTCTGTTGTACATGAAGTAGCAGATGGTAAGAATGATATCATCGAGCGGTGCGCCGGGGATCAGGTCGATCGGAGAAATCCAGTAGATCAGCAGCAGGATCAAAAGCAGTACATTCGAATTCTTGTTCATTTTCTTTTCCTCCTTATTCGCTCTTCGTCTTTGTCACGTTTACGCTGACGCCAAGTTTCTTTCCGTATGCGGATCTGTTCTGCAGCTTCTCCGAAAGACGGATGGCCCGAATTCTCTCTTTTGCTGTCATTTTCGGTTCACCTCCCTGGATGGAAGCCGTCTGTGTTTTCTTTGTATGTCTATATTGTAAAGGCCTGCGGGGACATTCTCCATGACAGGAAGTGCAAAAAATGCTCTCCGTTTTCACATTTTCTGCAAAAAAAGAAGGCCGCGGACAGCGGCACTTCTCCTCATTTGCGGTTTTCCCTGTATTTGTTATACGCTTCGATATCGATTTTGCCGTTCGAAAGCATCTGCTCCGTCCACAGCTGCAGCGTTTCGACCGTGATGGAGATCTTCTCCAGCTCTTCCTGGATCCGGACGAAATCCTCGATCTCATCCGCCTCGATATCACCGTCCGCCGTGATCTCGATCAGGCGTTCCTGGCTTCGGTGCATCGAATTCAGCGACGCAAGCATTTCCAGCACGATCTGCGACAGATCCTTGATCTTGATTTCCGGGACATACTGCTGGCCGATCGGACATTCATTGGCGCAGTAGTAATTGCACAGATGCGGCGCTTTGTACTTTTCCGCCATGACCAGGATCTCATCCGGATGTGCGAGCGCTTTTTCGTTCTCGATCCGTTCGATCCGCTCCGGCGGGATCGTCTCGAGCAGTTCGCTGGCTTTCTCCCTGCTGAGCCCAAGCTCATCGCGCAGTCTGAAATAAATGTTCTTGTTGTCTTTCGTTGAAGCACGCGCCATGATTTCGCCTCCGACAAATCAAAAATGCCTGTGGTTGCAGCTATGATAACAGGAATGACAGCAAATCTCAGCAGCTGGGACAGGAAGCCGGCAGCAATCCGGAATGGGAGCTGTCCCCTTTTGTCCTGCCGGACCGCCTAGAGATCCTTCAGGATCGGTTTCACAAACGGCTCATACAGCAGTTTCCTTGCACTCCTGTAGACGATGCCCTGCGAAAATGCGATACACATCATCATCGGGAAGATCAGCAGCATATAGATCCCCTGAAATTCGTCTTCAAATCCCAGGATGCTGAACAACGCCAGCATCAGGACTGCAGACACTGTGCCCATGAGAATGCTGCGCAGCAGAAGTGCGAGCAGGATATGTTTTCCCCGGACATTTTCCGTATCTGCGCCGAGCGGATGAAAACCGACGCAGAGGTACAGAACCGTGAGGATCGGTTCCATGAATAAAGCGCCGAGCAGGGCGGTTCCGATATACACCGGGATCGCTTTTCTCCATCCGAACTTTGCCATGGCTGGCGTGATGACGATCACGGCCAGAACACAGGCCATGGAATCCAGCGGCGTCGCTGCCAGAAACAGGATAAATACTATATTCAGTGCGATGGACATCCCGCAGACGGCGACGTAGCCGGCCTTCCGGAAAGGCTGGCCGGAGCTCCGGCCTCCGGCCGGCTTGTTTCCTGTATTTCTGCCTGTCAGTTCAGATCCAGATTCTCCGTCCATTTTTTCAGTTCCGCAACAGAAGGTCTTCCGTTCAGGATCTTTCCTTCCACGATCTCTGCGCCGGGGCAGCTGCCCTTCAGATTCTCCACGGTTTTGCCGAAACGGCTGCCGCCGGAAGTCGCGAAGAGAATGATCTTTTTCCCGGAAAAATCGTAGGCTTCCAGGAAGGTGTTGATGATCGTCGGTGCCACATACCACCAGATCGGGAAGCCGACAAAGATATTGTCATACTCTACGACGGGAGCATCCAGATCCGCCAGTGCCGGACGCGATGATTTATCGTTCATTTCCACGGAACTGCGGGATTTCTTGTCCATCCAGTTCAGGTCTGCGGTTGTATACGGTACGGCCGGACGGATCTCATACAGATCTGCGCCGGCGGCCTCGGCCAGGTTCTTGGCCGTCGCCGCCGTCACGCCGGAAGCGCTGAAATACGCTACTAATGTTTTGCTCATGATTGCTGCCTCCTTATACATTTAACCCATGGGTAACCCATGGTTTACTCTCTTGTCTTTCCCCAGACGGATAACCCGCGGTGCCTGTCCCCGTGGGTTACGGCTCATAACAGCAGTACGCCTGCCAGTACGCATCCCTGCACCAATGCGTTCAGGATCTGTTCGATCCAGTTTCCCCGGACATCATACCGATCGAATTTTACGGCGCACAGGACCATTCCGGCGATGCCGAGCAAGGCTGCCGCAAAAAACAGCACGGACGGCATTTGCGCCGCCGCATGCAGAAGCTCCGCAGCGGTTTTATGCTCCATGACAGCGCCGATGATCATGAGAAGGAATCCCGTCGGCATGACATAGCGCAGCTGCGCGCCCAGGATTTTTACATCTTTTCGGGAAACTGCAAGCAGGATCTTCCAGAGGACCTTCCCGCATCCGGAAAGAATGCACAGGACCGCGCCGCCCGTGAAAATCATGCTGTTCAGCTTCCGCCCAAGCACTGCCATGGCAGCGCCGAAAAGCACAACCGGCAGCATATCAACAATGGCAAGCTGTATTGAAAAGTTCTCTTTCTTCATAAGCAATGCCTGTCCCCACGGGCGATTTCAGTGACCAGCACCGCCCTGCACGGTGCACCGTCGGTATCCGTCAGATTCAGCGGCGCACAGTTCAGGAACCAGGTCCCGTCCGGCACCGCGCCAAGCCGGATGCCCTCCAGCAGCACCACCTCCGCGCCAAGCATTATCTTATGCACCGCCGCCGGCGCATCTTCCGGTCCGACTGTCTGGGATTCATTTCCGAACAGATCGATGCCGGCTTCGGCAAACACCTGCGCGCCTTCCGCTGTCAGCACCGCTTTGCCCCGGATCAGGATCTTCACGCCCGCACCGCCGCAGGCTTTTTTCGCCCGCGCGAGAATCTCCCGGGCATCTTCTGCGCTGATCTCTCCGCTGTGCGTCTCCACATATGCAGTGCCAATGAATTTCTCCAATGCAACCTGATCGATCCCCTTGCCGCCTTCGATAAAGTGCAGCGGAGCATCCACATGCGTTCCGTTGTGCGCACACATGCAAAGCGCGGTCAGATTGCAGATGTCTCCGTTTTCGATCCTTAAGAGCGGCTGTTTCTCCGGCGCAGGATCTCCCGGGAACACCTCGCATTCAAATAACGGCTGGGAAATATCATAGATCATGGCAATCCTTCTCCTTCTGATTCATTTTCATCCCTGCCTGCCGGTGCAGGCGGTCCTGCTCAAAGGATCTCCAGCATGACCGGGTAATCCTGCCGGTCCGGAAGATATTTTATCCTGATTCTGTCACCCACTTTAAATGTATGGTCGCCCGGATTGGTGAGCAATGCCTCCACGCTCTGTCCTTCCTGATTTGTGTAAGTGATATAGTAGTCTTCCGTGATGTCGTTCCCGGCCCATGTATCGCCGGTGCCGCCGCTCCACTCATGCAGTTCGACCCGCGACACAACCGCATTTGTTTCAATGCCTTTTTCTTTCACCTTTTTGGAAACGACAAATGCCCAGATTCCGCCGATGGCAAATGCTGCCAGGATGATGCCAAAGATGATTTCAAACATGCTCTGCCTCCTCGTCCTATAGTTTCTCTCCATTCAGACGTCGGTAACTGTCCCGCCGGGAATGCTGCATACTATTCTTCTGTTTTCACTTCCGACCACTCTTGTCTTGCGACCTTTTTTAAGATATCAAACAATCTTCCGCCGGATACGGTGCCTGCAGAGCCAGCCGATACTCCGGCGCCACCACTACGGCGCCGAATTTTTTCACCAGATCAACCGCCCGGGACATATAGACCATTTCCTTCATGCCGGTGATATACCCGCCGCCGTGGATCCAGAGTACGCCCGGTGCATTTGCTGCAGGTGCCTTCGGCCGGATCACGAGTGCTTTCCTCCGGCCGATCCGTATCGTTTCCGCCCGGACCTCCTCATCCGGTTTCAGGCGAATATTATAGTTCATCCACGTGATCATTTTCCCGCTCTCCTCTTAGCCCGCGGGGACAGGCACCGCGGGTTACATCTCCGGGCTCTTGCACACATCCACCCAGCCCGCTGCTTTGCTGCATTTTTCCAGTTCTTCAATGGAAAGCCTTACCGCACTGTGGTCGGAACCGGCGGCAGGATAGACGGTTTCATGTATTTTCAGGCTCTCATCCAGCCATACCGTCACGCCCGGCAGTATGCCGAACGGACAGACGCCGCCGATGTCGTGCCCCACCAGGCCCTCCACCTGCTCCGCCGGAATCATTTTTGCCTTGCACCCGAAATGATGCCGGTATTTTTTATTGTCGATCCTGGCCATGCCTTCCACCAGGATCAGGACCGGCTGGTCCCCCTGCAGGAAGGACAGCGTTTTCGCGATCATGCCCGGTTCGCAGCCGAGCGCTTCCGCCGCCTCTGCCACGGTCGCGCTGCTGTGCTCCGGCACGATGATGCGGTCCGCCAGTCCCTGTTCCGTCAGATACTGTTTCGCTCTCTCAAATGACATTATTTACCTCGCCTGATAAAAATCCCGTTATTTTCAGAGCGGACAAGGCGCCCGCCCCTGTCCCTCCCGGGCTCGCTCTACAAACGCTTCTCCATATGCACGCAGGTGAATGTTTCTCCGTTGATCACATCATTTTCATCTGCGGCATATCCGAGTTTTTCATAAAATCCGGTTTTATTGATCCTGCTTTCCAGCACGGTTTTTCCGCAGCCGAGCTCCCGCGCCCAGTCCTCCGCGGCTTCGACCGCCATTCGGCCAAGCCCTTTGTGCCGGTATTCCGGAAGCACCACGATCCGTCCCAGCATCATTGCATCTTCATCCAGCGGATAGAGACGCGCCGTAGCGACCGGCAGGACATCTTCGTAGATCACGATGTATTTTGCGTCCAGGCCGTCATGTTCATCGAACTCCTCTTCCGGCGGGATCTGATGCTTCCGCGCCATCGCCTGGATGCGGACATAATAGGCGCCGGCCTGATACGGAAGTGTGTCTGCACGTATGATCCTGTATGGTTGTTTCAGCGATTCCTTCATCTTTTTACCTGCAGTGCAGAAAGATCATTCTTCCGGCATCTCGATATATGTGGCATCGCCGACGCCGCTGCAGCTGATGGTGGCGACGGTCAGTCCGCCCATATCCGCATACTCATCAAAGTTCTCCGGATCCTTCACTTCTCCTTCAAATGTTACCGCGTAAGAATAAGCGCCGTGATTCATCTCGAAATTCAGGTCTTCCAGATTGTAAAACGATACTGTCCAGCCATCGTCTATCAATTCCTGACCGGTCTTGCCGAGATACGCCTCTGCTTCCTCCTGCGTCGGAATACTTTCGGTAAGATTTTCGATTTCCCTGACAGGCAGAGGCGCGATCAGGTCTTTCCGTTTCTGCTCGTACTCCGGATCATCAAATTCAAGAGCGAAAAGAGCCTGCGATACGTCCTCCGAAATATCACAGACCGCGCGGTATGTACTGCCTTCCTGTTCAAATGCGTAAACAAGAGCCGTGTCGGTAAAGGATGTCCCGACCTCGGGCAGTCCCAGCAGTTCACCGAGCGTCGTAACTGCATCAAGCGCGACCGGGTTTCCGTCCTTTCCTTCAGGCAGGAACTCCGCGATAAACTCCGTATCTTCTTCCGCGGTAACGGTTATCATCGGTTCGGTGGAATACTCTGCTCCGTCCACAGTCCATTTGAAGAAATGATATCCCTCTTCCGGTTCTGCGAGTATCTTGACGACAGTGCCCTTTGCAACATTAGAAAAAGCAGACTGCATCGGATAATCCGGATCCGGTGCAGGATCGCTCCCGTCATCCGTAACCGCGATGTTGCCTCCCAGATCTTCGATATTGACCTTGATGGTGACAAGATCGGCGGTCTCTGCAGTCTCCCCGTCCGCAGCTTGCGCTGCAACGGCAGTAGTCTGCGCGGTATCAGCAGGCGCCGCGGCAGTAGTCTGCGCAACATCAGCAGGCTCCGCGGCATTTTTTCCGCAGGCTGACAGAAGGGATACTGCCAGCAGGAACATCAGCAGCAAAGAGGTGTTCTTTTTCATATATTCTAATCTCCTTTCATAGTTCTGGATCAATGCCTCGAACGTGGTATATTTCAGCTTCTACGATTCCCAGTTTTTCCGTACGTCCACGGAGGAAACGATCTCCGCTCCCGCACGCCGCATATCCTCCATGTTGGCAGACTGGATCTCTTCGGAATTGGAGGAACAGCCGTCTTCGATCACCGAAACATCATAATCCAGCGAAATGCCGTCGTAGCAGGTGGTCCGGATACAGTTCGGCGTTGTCGTCCCGATCAGATAGATCCTGGTGATGCCCTTACGGCGCAGCAGCAGATCCAGCTCCGTATGGAAAAAGGCGGAGTATCTGGCCTTGATCAGGACATAATCTTCCGCCTTCGGCTGCAGTTCGTCTGGATTCTCCGCAGAAACCGTGTCCGGGCATCCCGGCGACAAAGGCTTCCCGCCCCGCAGCCATACATCGTAACGGGGCTTTTCCACGTCACTGCCGTCCGCACGATACCTGCGGTTTACGATGATCACCATCCGTCCGCTGCTCCTGGCGGCCTCCAGAAGTCCGGCGCAGATCGGAACCGTTTTTTTCGCACCGGAGATACACAGAGAGGATTCCTCGTTGATGAATCCGTTCTGCATGTCGATCATGATCAATGCTTCATGGGAAGATCTGCTCATTTTTACCGCCTCCTGCCTTCCTCTATAATATAGCAAGCGGCCTTCTCCCTGCGCAACAACAAAATAACCCATGGGGACAAGCACCGCGGGTTATCCTTGCCGCGCCTGCCTTCTTTTCCGTCTCTGGAGGAATAACCCACGGTGCCTGTCCCCAA
>DFKM01000113.1 GCA_002373555.1 Lachnospiraceae bacterium UBA3645 | reverse complement strand
GCTTGTGAATCAGGCAAAGGCAACAGCGGCGGCAAAAGAGGCCCAGAAAGAGCTCGATGAGTATGTCGCGCAGTATGGTCAAGACACCATCACGCGGCTCAGCCAGAATATCAACGATCCGATCTATCAGGGATATCAGAGGCTGAAGGATGCCGCGAATACCGCAAACGCCGCTGTAGAGGAGTCTGGCAAGCAGGCCGAACAAGCGCAGAAGGAAATGGATCTGCTGAAGCAGGCGTCTGCTGATTTGACCAAAGAGCAGGGCCAGCTTGCTGACGAGATGAACGGCAATGCGACTGCAACGGAAGGCGCAAGACAAGAACATCTTGCGCTGAAGAAGGCGCAACAGGAAACTGCCTCTTCGTCAAAGTCTGCAGCAAGTGCTCTCGATGATGAGTCTGACAGTGCGGACGATGCTGCGAAAGCTGTGCAGGACGCGGCTAAAGCACAGTATGATGCCGCAAAGGAGATACAGAGCGCTCACGAGACGGCTGCTAAAACCATCTCGGAGGCTTACGACAGCGCAAAAAGCTCCATCGATCAGGCGCTTGGTTTCAATGCCTTCGAAGAATGGGAACAGGATTCAGAAAACGGCATCAGCAAACTCCAGCAATCTCTTGATTCTCAGGTACAGGGACTGACCAAGTATGCTGAGAACCTCCAGACCGTAACAAACCATGTCGGGCATGAGATCACACCGGAATTCCTCCAGTATCTGCAGGACATGGGAACGGATGGCGCACAGCTCATGCAGGAGCTTGCGAATGCCCTGTCAACCGGCGATACGGGAAAAGTCGAGAAACTGATGAACTCCTACACGGAGGCGATGGACAAGAAGGACGAAATCTCCTCCGTCATGGCTGCGAATAAGGTCGCGGCACAGATCGGCGCGAAAGAGCTCGGATCCACTGAGATCGAGTGGACAGGCGTTGACAACGCCGTCAGCTACTTGCAGGAAGCAGGCGGAAAGATCTCCGACGAAACCTTGTCCGCATTCCAGCAGGCAGAAGCGGCGGCACAGGAGGCGGGCGTCAAGATTCCGGACGGATTAGTCAGCGGAATCGAGGCAGGTGTAGAAAATCCCGAACAGGCATTAAGCCATGCGACAGACCTGCTTGAGGCGGCAATCGAAGGTCAGGCATCGGGGCTTCTTGAGATTGCTCAGAACGCCGGCATTCAGATCCCGCAGAGCATTCAGGACGGAATCGCAGCAGGCGGAGACGCCGCACAGACCGCGATGACGGAACTCCTCTCCCTGATTTCGGAGGCGGCCAGTGATGCGGAAGGTACTGCACAGGAAGCCGGTGAAACGGTGGGCGATGCCGTCACAACCGCTGTCGAGGATAAAGAGAGCGCCGCATCAAGTGCCGGTTCGATTCTGGCAAGCGGAGCCGCTACCGGAGCCAAAGGCAAGACTTCGGAAATGACGTCGGCAGGTACGTCTCTCGGAAGTTCTCTGGCGAATGGTATTAACAGCCAGCAGGGTGCTGCGCGTGGAGCCGGCATGCTTGTCGCGATGGCTGCCAGAAGCGGCGCTTCCGGTGTTGGCGGTTTCTCCGGCATCGGCGCGAATATGGCGAGCGGTATTGCTTCCGGCATCCGGAGCAACGGCTCAGCTATAACGGACGCGCTTGTCGCGCAGGTGCATGCGGCAGTAGCAGCCGCAAAGAACGCCGCGCAGATCAAATCGCCGTCAAGAGTCTTCCGCGATCAGGTCGGCAAACAGATCTCTGCAGGTATTGCCGTTGGTATCAAGCAGTCCACAAAGGACACGGTTGACGCGGCGACCGCACAAATGAACAAGACGCTTGCCGCGGTGCAGGCATGGGCCGTAAAGAATAAAGCGAAGTTCGGCGGAACAGGTCAGCAGTGGGCGGACAATGTCGCTTACATGTGGCAGAAGCTTGCCGATGTGGAGGTCAGGAATAAATTTGGAATCTCCAAGACTAAGAAGTCCAGTAACGGCAAGACCGAGAAGAAGTCGACGGAAGAATACTACAACGACATTTACCGCGCTGCACAGCAGTACATGAAGAATGTGCAGGCGCTCTACCATACCTCAGACAAACAGGAACTGGAGTATTGGAAGAAGGTCAAGAAGGGCCTGAAGCGCGGAACGCAGGCATGGTTCGACGCGTGCGCCGAGATCCAGCGCCTGCAGGACGAGATCCGCGAGAACGAGAAACAGGCGGCGGCTGATGCCCGTGCGCAGATCCTGAGTGATGCCGAGACCTACGTAAAAGAGCAGAAGGACATGAACCGAATGTCCGTCTCTCAGGAAGTAGCATACTGGCGGAAGATCCGTGAACAGCTTAAAAGAGGCACGGAAGAGTGGAAGACCGCCACGCAGAATATCATCGACTGCAAAGAGCGGATCGGCACGATCAAGGTCGCCGACACGATCCTGGATAATTATTCCACGTACTACGATGTTTCGCTGAAGGCGGAGATGGATTACTGGTACAAGGTTAGACTCCAGTACTCTGCCGGCACGGAAAAACGGATCGAAGCGGATCAGAAGTATCTTGCCGCGAAGAAGAAGTACAACGAGAAGCTGAAAGACATCGAAGACGATTATGCGGAGAAGATCGCCGATACCAATCAGAAGTATACGGACGCGCTGAAATCACGCAAGGAAGATATCCTGTCCTCGTATGATCTCTTTGATTATTTCGAGTCATCCTCTGCAACCGGCGACGAACTCCTATACAACCTGCAGACACAGGCGCGTGGGTACGAAGAGTGGAACAAGTCCATCGAGGAGCTCCAGAACAAAGGCATCCTGAGTGATGACCTGATCAAACAGCTGATCGACAGGGGACCGAGCTCCATCGCGAGCATTAAGGCACTCCTGACTCTTACAAATGACCAGCTGAAAGAATACCAGAAGGCATATAACGACAAGGAAGCTGTCGCGGAAGCGCGTGCAAAGAAAGACACTGCAGATCTGAAGACGGAAGTTGCCAACGAGATCAAAGACCTGAAGAAACAGCAGAGCAGAGAACTGGCAGATATCAACAGAGAGATCAATGCCGATCTGCTTTCTCTGGCAGACAACATCCGATCAATCGCGGAAGATCAGACATCTGCTCTTGTGGCTGCGTTTGTAGCGGTCGGGAGTCAGATGGCGGCATCTACCGGTAACAGCGTCAGCTCTACGGTCACAGGCGCCGCAGGTATTTCGCAGGCAATCATAAACGGAGCGCAGCAGTCGGTAAATGCTCAGCAGAAGGGACAGAGCGCGAGTGAAGCGGTGAAAGCTGTAAGCGCAGCTGCAGCAAAGAAGGTAGCTGATGCGGAAAAGGCTGTCGAAACCGCAAAGAACGCTTATGAAAAAGCCAAAGCGGCAACATCATCCGCCAAGAGTAAGCAGGCGAGCGCAAAGGCAACCCTGACGGAGGCGCGGAATTCCCTGTCTGGCCTTAAGAAGAGCAAGATGATCATTACTGACCGCCAGAGGCAAGCGGCTGAAGACGC
Source organism: Lachnospiraceae bacterium UBA3645 (assembly GCA_002373555.1). Taxonomy (GTDB): domain Bacteria; phylum Bacillota; class Clostridia; order Lachnospirales; family Lachnospiraceae; genus UBA3305. The sequence goes on along the minus strand of DFKM01000113.1, from coordinate 3,019 downwards.
AGTGAACCGGGCGGACTCGATGTATAAAATGACCGTCAATGCAGTCCACAAGGCACAGGCCGCAGAAACCGCCGCGCAGAACGAACTACTCAAACGGCAGAAGGCTCTTAGTGCATTACGTGCGCAGGGCTATCGCTCCGGATCCAGGCGGATTGGAACAGACGGACTGATCTGGATGGATGAGGCGCTCGCTACTGCCGGCCCGGAGATGATCGTCCGGAAGAATGACAACGCAATCCTGACACGTGCGCAGGCATCGGATGCAATTATTCCGGCAAACCTCGTGGACAACCTTTTCAAGTGGGGAGCGATCGATCCAACCACATTAAACACTGCATCTATGGCGTCACTGAATCAGCGCCTGCTCGAAGGCTATCAGGCATCTATGAAGGCAAACACACAGCAGGTCACGAGATTGGATCAAATGCTTTCCCTTATGTCGGAGTTCATGCCATATCTAGCAGACCGGATGACAGCGCCGATCCAGAGCAGGGACGCGGTGACGGTCATGTCTAACGACATCAGCAGAGACATGGCGGCAAGAGCAAGGAGGCACAGATGATGAAAGCAGCAGTATATTCTGGAACGCGAAATCTTTATCACGATATGGTGACTGCGGCGAAGTCATTGGCGGCAAACAGCAGCGTTGACAAGATCTATTTTCTGATTGAAGATGATCAGTTCCCGGAAGAGCTGCCGCCGTTAATTGAAACCATGAACGTCAGCGGGCAGGGCTTTTTCCCGAAGACAGGCGCGAATTTCAGATCGCACTTTACTTATATGTCCCTGCTCCGCGTTTGCTATACCAAATTATTCCCCGATCTGGATAAGGTCCTGCAGCTTGATGTTGATACGGTCGTTACAGACAACATAGATGCACTGTGGGATCTTGATCTTGAAGGAAAATGGTTCGCCGCTGTGCCGGAGTTGCGTAGTTCTTATAAGCCTTACGGTCCGAGATATTACAACATCGGCGTAGCAATGTTTAACCTTGACCGGATCAGGCGCGACGGAATAGATGATAAACTGATTGATTTTCTGAATACGACAGAAGTTCCGTATATAGATCAGGATGCATGGAACAGGTTCGGGGTCGGCAAGGATGTTGCGCTTCAAATAAGGTACAACGAAACAATCGTGACAGGATATACCGACGCGCCTGCCGTCGTTCATTTCGCAGGCTTCCGAAAGTGGCAAACAAACAGTGCAGTTTGCCGGCGTGAATATCTTAAAAAGTATCAGAATATGTCATGGGAGGACATATATGAAAATTCTGGTCGCAGTGCCAACGTTTGAAAACATTTATCCTGACACCTTCAAAGCGATCTACGGTCTCGATTGTGGATCGCATGATGTGGTGTTCGATTTTGTGCGCGGGTATGACTGCGCGACAGCCAGGAACCGGATTGTTCGGAGAGCGCAGGAAGAGAAAGCGGACTACGTTCTGATGGTCGACAATGATGTTGTTCTGCCGGAGGACGCACTGATTAATCTTCTGGATGATCCGCAGGATGTCGTGCTCGGTTATTACGCGCATCGTGATTCCGACAATCTTTACAGAGGGAAAACCTGTATCTGCAAACTGCTCCGACCGGACGGAAAGAAATACCATAATTATCCGCTTGAGTCTGAGTATACGGCAGAAGAAATGAAAGTCATGCGCGACGCGGGGGACTTCCGGATCCGGATTCACGGCGGCGGCATGGGGTGCGCAATGATTAAAGTCGATGTTTTCGACCGGATCAGTTACCCGTATTACGATTGGGTGAATTACGCGGACGGCAATCGAGGCATGCTGTCAGAGGATCTGTATTTCTGCGAACAGTGCAAAAAACAGCGCATCCCGATTTACACGGATACAAGAGTGGCCTGCGGACATCTGCTCCGTCATATCCAGTGGCCGGATTGAGGTGAATTATGACGATAGACGGAATTGACGTAAGTACATACGGAGCGAGACAGCATCATGTGTCTTTCGGATATCACAGGATCGATAATGATTCCGCATGGATCCGGAGCGCCATACTGCCGCACTTCGCTAAGAATTATATCGACTTTAAGCAGATCAGCGTGGATGTCATGGTGAAGCCGAAAGCGGCTCAGTCTGCCATGCATCCGCGTGATGCGATTCACCGGAACGTGAGCGATCTGCTTGCGGCACTTCTGGAGCCGGTTGATCTGGTGCTCGACAATTTCTCACACACCTTCAAGGTGATCCTGAATTCCCATAAGGAAAATGAAGAGAGCATGCGCCGATTCCATAAGATCACGCTGAACTTCATCGGGTACGAATATGGATCCGAAGTGACCGCCTCAGGGACGGGAAGCGTGACAATCACAAATCCGGGAAATATCCTGTCGCCTGTGCTGCTTACCTTAACACCTGCCGCGAATGCTTCAAATGTCAGGATTACAGGAATCTGCCCGGACCCGCATACCGGAGAGGATCAGGCGGTGATCCTTGGGACGGTTACCAAGAATAAAGTAATCACTTTGGATGGAGCGAACGGACTCTTTACCGAAGGAAACACTTCGGCGCTGAAACCGGACATCACGATCATGTCTCCGCCTGGAATCGTCGGAGGGCAGAAAACCATAACCTGCAGCGCGTCCACGATGCGGATGACCGCAAAGGTGCTTCCGCTGTATATGTGAGGTTGCCATGCTGACAATACTTAACTTTAGCAGAACAAAAATTGGAACGATCACGGATTACGAGGATCTGAAGGTCGAGAAGATGCTGGAGAACGGAGATGAAACCATTTCCTTCCGGTATCTCGGAGACACAAGGATCCTCCCGGAGTATTACGTACAGACGGAATCCGCAAGATATACCATCAAGGAAGCGGCTCCGGATGAGAATGATGCGGAGTATCACGGGCAGCTCGATCTGGAGGATCTGCAGAGGACGCCGTATAAGCAGTTCACAAGCAACGGTCAGACGCTTCAGGCGGCCGCAGAAGCCGCACTGACAGGAATCGGATGGACGGTTGCCACCACGATTACATCCGTGCGGAAT
>DFKM01000025.1 GCA_002373555.1 Lachnospiraceae bacterium UBA3645 | reverse complement strand
GAAATGCGCCATTCTGCTGATGAACTGCCTGGAGTGTCTGCCCATCTATTTCGGCATCCTGAAAGCCGGTGCCGTTGCGGTCCCGCTGAATTTCCGTTTCACGGCGGATGAGATCGACTACTGCCTGCTTTCCTCGGATTCGGACGTCATCTTCTTCGGTCCCGAATTTATCGGCCGTATCGAGGATATCTCTCATAAGATCAAGCACAACATGCTGATCTATTATGTCGGCGACCAGTGCCCTTCCTATGCGGAGGATTATTACAGACAGTCTTCGAATGCGTCCTCGACTGCACCGAAGATCCTGATCGAGGATACGGACTTTGCGGCGATCTACTTTTCCTCCGGCACAACGGGCTTCCCGAAGCCGATCCTCTTAAAACACCAGGCGCTGAGCCAGAGCGCCGCGATGGAGGCCGCACATCATCAGACAACGAAGAACGACTGTTTCCTGTGCATCCCGCCCCTCTATCATACCGGTGCGAAGATGCACTGGTTCGGTTCCCTTTATACCGGCAGCCGCGCTGTCCTTCTGAAGGGCAATACGCCGCAGTCCATTTTCCAGGCCGTCTCCAACGAAGGCTGTACGAATGTCTGGCTCCTCGTACCGTGGGCCCAGGATATCCTGGCCGAGCTCGACGCCGGACGCCTGAAACTCGAAGATTACCAGCTGCACCAGTGGCGGCTGATGCACATCGGCGCACAGCCCGTTCCGCCGAGCCTGATCCGTCACTGGATGGAATACTTCCCGCATCATCAGTATGATACGAACTACGGCCTTTCCGAATCGACCGGTCCCGGCTGCGTGCATCTCGGCATCGGCAATACGCATAAGGTCGGCGCGATCGGCATCCCCGGCGTGGGCTGGAAAGCCAAGATCGTGGACCCGGAAGGCAATCCTGTGAAACAGGGCGATGTCGGCGAGCTCTGCGTCAAAGGCCCCGGCGTCATGGTGGAATACTACAAGAATCCGGAAGCAACGGCCGAAGTCTTAAAGAACGGCTGGCTGCACACCGGCGATATGGCCATGCAGGATGAGGACGGCTTTATCTTCCTGGTCGACAGAAAGAAAGACGTCATCATTTCCGGCGGTGAGAATCTGTATCCCGTACAGATCGAATCCTTCCTTGCAGCGCATCCGAAGATCCACGATGTCGCGGTGATCGGTCTTCCGGATCACAGGCAGGGTGAGATCGCAGCTGCCATCATTCAGGTCGTAAAGGGAGAGACCCTGACAGAGGACGAAGTCAATCATTTCTGCCTGGATCTGCCCAGGTACAAGCGCCCCAGAAAGCTGATCTTCGCGGACGTCATCCGGAATGCGACCGGCAAGATCGACAAGCCGAAGCTGCGTGAGATCTACGGCGGCACCCGCCTTGTGGAACAGCAGAACAGATCATAAAGCTTTACATTATTTGTAAAAAGAATTATAATCTATCTGAAAACCACTGTAAGTGTTGTTCAAACGAAGGAGGAAAACTGAATATGGGTGGATTCATGAAAGAATTCAAAGAGTTCATTGCAAAAGGCAATGTTCTGAACATGGCAGTCGGTATCATCATCGGCGGCGCATTCGGCGCTATCATCACGGCTCTCGTAGATAACGTGATCGGCCCGATCATCGGCATGATCATCGGAGGAATCGATTTCTCCAAGCTGGCTATCACTGTCGGCAGCGCGCAGCTCATGATCGGTGCATTCATCCAGGCGATCATCAACTTCCTGATCACCGCTTTTGTACTGTTCTGCATCATCAAGGCTTTCAACAAGTTCGAGAGAGAGAAGGAGCCGGAGCCCGAACCCGAGCCCGAAACGCCCGCTGACATCGCTCTTCTTACCGAGATCAGAGATCTGCTGAAGAAATAATTCAAAAAAACAGGTGCCCGCATATCCGCAGACACCTGTTTTTTTTGAATTATTTCAGCTTCTTCACTTCTTCTACCGCTCTTACGAGCTGCTCGTCTTCTTCCGTATTCCGGTCATCCTTGATCTCGATATCGGGGGCGATGCCTACACCGTGGATATCCGTTCCGTCCGGCGTAAAGTAATGCGATGTCGTCAGCTTAATGCCGGATCCGTCCGAAAGCGGATAGAAGGACTGTACGATGCCTTTTCCGAAGCTCTGCTCTCCCACGATCAGAGCCCTGTCATTATCTTTCAGCGTACCGGACAGAACCTCTGACGCGCTGGCCGAATTCCCGTTGATCAGCACGGTCATCGGTCCGGTATAGAGCTGCGACGGTTCGGAATTGTAATCCGTACGATTGCCGGCCTTGTCCTTGAAATAGAAGATGTTTGCCTGCGGCAGGAAATCATCTGCCAGCGTCACGACCGTTGTCAGCAATCCGCCGGGGTTATCCCTCAGATCCAGCACCATCCTTTCCATGCCCTGCGCCTGCAGTTCCTTCACGGCGCTGCGCATCTGTTCAATGGATACTGCATCAAACTCTGTCAGTTTGATATAGCCGACATGATCCTGGAGCATCTCGCTCTCCACTGTGATCTTCGTCAGCCCTTTCCGGATCATGGAGATCTCGACTTCTTCACCGCTTCTGTACACGGTCACATTGACCGGAGTACCCTCGACGCCCCGGATCGCCTTCACGACTTCATTCAACGACCAGGTCGAGATATCCTCACCTTCTACCTTAATGATGATGTCTTCGTTCTGCATGCCGCCCGCTTCGGCCGGACTGTCCGGATAGACGTTCATGACTTTCACAGCATTTGTGTTCGCATCCTGCTGCACGACCACGCCGATACCGACATAATTGCCGTCCGAATCATCCAGTGTTTCCTGGTATTCCTCCGGCGTATAATAGGCAGAATAAATGTCGCCCAGGCCGTTCACATATCCCTTCACGGCTTCATCCAGCATCTTTTCCTGATCGATCGGGAAAATGAACATGGAATCGATGTATTTGTTGATCTCGGCGATCTTTTCTTCGAACTGCGGTGAGAATTTGGATGCTTCCGGTGCATACTGGCTGCCTGTCTGCGCACCGGCCGCAGGATCCTGGGCCCCGTCTCCTTCTGCCTGCTGCGCATCCGCCTGTGATTCCGGCGGCGTGACCGTGACAGAAGAGCCGCCGGTAAACATTCCGGGGATTCCGAACCTTCCGGACATCAGAAGCATGACCCCTACGATCAGCGCGCATACGCACAAAGTGCTGAAAGCGCCCGCAAGAAATCCCGTGGCAAATTTGCTGCCGGACTTTTTCTTCGGAACATACAGCTCCTGATCATGGTTCAGATATTCTTCATTGCTGTAACGGTCTTCCATTTTCTTCACCTTCCGTAGAGTTTAACACCACGATTCGTCTATGGTCTTAAAATAATTTATCCTATATAATATACCATATCCACTCAAGAACCAACCCCGCAGCAATACACAATGACAGGAAAAAAGAATGATCAGACACCCGGCAGGATCCTGAGCGAACGGGACCGGCTCCGCATGGAGATCGGCCTGCGCATCCGCAGAGAACGCACGCTCTGGAACATGACGCAGGAAGAACTCAGTTCTCTTCTCGGAATCTCCTCCAATTATCTCGGCCAGCTCGAGCGCGGCACCCGGGATCTTTCCCTGAAGATCGAAGACCGGCTCTGCGAGCTCTTCAATCTGAGCCACGCAGATTTCCGTTCCGATCTCGACTATGCCGAATGGACCTGTGATCTGGCAGAGAGCGGCGGTATCTTCCATCATCTCAGCGAACAGGATCTGATGCGCCTGCTGCGAAGCTGCACTACCGAAGAGCTGCAGTTCTGCGGACATATCCTCCGGAGTACACTGCATTATCTGAGAAGTTCCCGTCCTGAAACAGACAGGACCCGTCAGCCGGAAACACCCGGC
>DFKM01000139.1 GCA_002373555.1 Lachnospiraceae bacterium UBA3645 | reverse complement strand
TGACATTCGGCTTCTCAAGAGATGACGCAGGCAAGTTCCTGGGTGACTACTATGACAAGCATATCTATGAATCCGATCCGTTCGCTCATGTTGACCAGGATGGCGTTGGCCAGCTGATCAAGATGGCTTCTGCAAGCGGAAGAACAACACGTCCTGACATCCACCTGGGTGTCTGCGGCGAGCACGGCGGCGATCCTGCTTCCATCGAATTCTTCCAGAGAGTCGGCCTGACATATGTCAGCTGCTCACCGTACCGTGTACCGATCGCCAGACTGGCTGCTGCACAGGCTGCGATCAAGGACAAGGCCTGATCGGAAGACAAATTCAAATTTATGAAATAATCAGTGCCCTGCCGCGTATCGCGGCGGGGCATTTTACGGGATGATGCTATGAAAAGATATATGGACGGCGTCCTGAAATATCTGGCGCATTGGAAAATCTACATCCGGATCATGGCGAAATGGACCTTCGTGGCGGTCATTGTCGGGATCATCTGCGGCGTGATCGGTGCAGCCTTTGATATCGGCGTGGAGCTGGCGACCGAATTCCGTTCGTCGCATCCGTACATGCTGTACTGCCTGCCGCTTGCCGGTCTTCTGATCGTGCTGCTGTATAAGCTGATGAAAGTAGAGGGCGAGGGGACCGATAAAATCCTGGAAGAAGTGCAGAAAGGAAAAGGTCTGCATATCCTGCTGCTGCCTTCGATCTTTGTCTCGACTTTCCTGACGCATCTGTGCGGCGGTTCGGCCGGACGTGAAGGGGCGGCCCTGCAGATGGGCGGCACGATCGGATTCCATACGGCGAGAGGCCTGAAGCTGGATGACAAGGATCTGCGGACGGCGACGATGATGGGCATGGCGGCCTTCTTCGCTGCGCTGTTCGGCACGCCGCTCGCGGCGACTGTTTTTGCACTGGAGGTCATCAGCGTGGGACTGATCTACCATGCGGCGCTGGTGCCGTGCATCATGTCTGCGTTGATCGCTTACGGTACGTCGGTGTTCATCGGCGTGCAGCCGACACGATTCACGGTGGGCGCACCGGAGCTGTCGGTCCTGATGATGATCCGGGTGGCAGGCCTGTCGATCCTCTGTGCACTGGTATCCGTGCTGTTCTGTGCGGTCGTGCATGAAGCAGGATATCTTTTCGGGAAATATATTAAGAACGCCTGGCTCCGGGTACTGATCGGCGCGGCGGCCATTATTCTGCTGACACTGCTTACGGGAAATACGGATTACAACGGCGCCGGTATGAATATCATTAAGATGGCGGTGGAAGAGGGAACGGCAAGACCATTTGCGTTCCTTTTGAAGATCCTGTTTACCGCGGTCACTCTGGGATCCGGTTTTAAAGGCGGTGAAGTGGTGCCGTCATTCTTTACAGGGGCAGTATTTGGATGTGCTGTGGGGCCTTTGCTTGGAATTGATCCCGGATTTGCGGCCGCAGTGGGACTTGTATCTGTTTTCTGCGGTGCAGTGAACTGTCCGCTCGCATCAATTTTCCTGGCAGGAGAACTGTTCGGGGGAGGCGGACTGTTATACTTTGCGCTGGCCTGCGGACTGAGCTTCGTTTTCTCCGGGTACAGCGGGCTGTATTCCAGCCAGCGAATCCTGTATTCGAAGCTGAAGGCGCAGTATATCGATGTGTATACGAATGCGCATCATGCGGGAGAAGTGACGGAGGCCGAGAAAGAGCATCCGGTGAAGAAGTACTGGGAGGAGGATTGACCCTCCTCCGAAAAAGGGGAAAACAGCAGGGCGGCAGCCCTTTCGTTACTGCTTTCTCCGAAGATACAGCAAAGCGACGATCAGGAACACAACGCCCAGAAATACCTGTGCGATTCCTACCGGCGACGCGATATTCGGCACGCCGCGGACCAGGCTGATGATCCCGCATGCCGCATAGATCACGGCATATACGATATTTCTTCCGGAAGTTCCGTTCATGATTTTATTTCCTTTCCTGCGGGCAGAACGTGATCTTTGAAAAATCGGTCACGAAACTGTCATACTCAATTGCAGCATCCGTAAATCTGTGTTTATAGGAATCATCGAAGACCCGGCATACATGCATGCCGGTCTTTTTTGCGGTTTTGATGCCGAACGGCGCATCTTCGTACATGACCGTTTCTTCTGGTTTTGCGCCGAGCCGCTGCATGGCGAGCAGGAAGACATCCGGCTCGGTCTTGCTCATGCCGCTGGCTTCCTCGCAGCTCGTGATGCTGTCAAAATACTGCAGGACATCCAGACGGGAGAGCGTCATTTCCACCAGCGGGATCGGCGTCGCGGAGCAGACGGCCATCTTCACGCCGGCATCCTGCAGGAACTGCAGATATTCTCTCACCCCCGGCTTCAGCGGAATATCATACTGATAGTGATGTTTCATCAGCCGGTCGACTTCGGACGCGAAGGTCTCCGGCGCATCCGGGATGCCGTATTCGTCCCGGATCCGGATGGCTGCGTCGGCATACGGCATCGTGGAGATCGTCTCCCAGAGTCCGGGCCGGGTCGTCTTTCCGCGGGATTCTATATATTCCGGACCAACATTTTTCCAGTACGGCATCGAATCGGTCATCGTGCCGT
>DFKM01000170.1:9644-11024 GCA_002373555.1 Lachnospiraceae bacterium UBA3645 | reverse complement strand
TAGAGCACCGTATCCACCATATGCTCCAGCATCCTGGGGCCGGCGACCGTGCCTTCCTTCGTCACATGACCGACAATGAAGATCGTGATCCCCAGGCCTTTTGCCAGCCCGAGCAGCACGTGCGTCGATTCGCGCACCTGCGAGATGCTTCCCGGCGCCGCCGCCACGTCCTCACGGAACATGGTCTGGATGGAATCGATAACGGCCATCTCCGGCTTCTCTTCCTTCAGCACTTCGGAAATGGCATCGAGCGATGTCTCGCAGAGGAACCGGATCTGATCGGAGAATTCTCCGACTCTGTCCGCGCGGAGCTTGATCTGGGACAGGGATTCCTCGCCGGAAATATAGAGGACTTTGTGCCCTGCGTCCGCGACATTTTTCGCGACCTGCAGAAGCAGCGTGGACTTGCCGATGCCGGGATCGCCGCCGACGAGAATGAGGGAGGCCGGTACGATCCCGCCGCCGAGAACATTATCCAGTTCCGTAAAACCGCTGGAGATGCGGCTTTCCTTCTCCTGCTCGATCTCCGAGATCCGGACCGGCTTTGCCGATGTGCCCGGCAGGATCTTTTTTGCGGACGGCAGGCTGCGCCTGTCCTCCTTCGGCGCTTCTACGAGCGTGTTCCACGCCTTGCAGGCAGGGCACTGGCCCTGCCACTTGGGGGATTCATTGCCGCACTCCGTGCAGTAAAATGTGGTTGCCTTTGCTTTTGCCATGAAAAACTACCTCCTGCCGGAGCTGTCCGTCATCCGTTGACGGAATGCCCCGGTCTTCAGGCGGTGGATCCGTTCGGGACTTCGTCCCTCAGGATGACAGTTTCTTTGTTTTGATCATGAATTTTCCGTCTCTGCAGGACATCACCAGCGTATCGCCGTCGCGGATTTCTCCCGCCAGCAGCGCATCCGCCAGCGTATCCTCGATCTCTCTCTGCAGCAGACGCCGCAGCGGTCTCGCACCGTACTTCGGATCATATCCCTTCTTCGCCAGCGCCGCCTTCGCCTGCGCCGTCAGCGTCAGTGTCAGTGCATGCGAATCCATCAGGTTCTTATTGATCGCCTTCATCTGCACCTGCAGGATCTTCTTCATATCCTCTTTGTTCAGCGACCGGAAAACGATCGTCTCATCGATCCTGTTCAGGAATTCCGGCCGGAAGATCCGCTTCACTTCCTCCATCACGCCGGCTTTCATCCGTTCGTGGTCGGCCTTCTCATCCTCCGCGGCGCCGAAGCCGAGCTTCTTCGGAGACTGGATCCGCTCCGCGCCCGCGTTGCTCGTCATGATCAGGATCGTGTTCTTGAAATCCACCGTCCTGCCTTTGGAATCCGTCACTCTCCCGTCATCCAGGATCTGCAGAAGCACATTGAAGACATCCGGATGCGC
>DFKM01000170.1:0-9586 GCA_002373555.1 Lachnospiraceae bacterium UBA3645 | reverse complement strand
GGATGCGCCTTCTCGATCTCGTCAAACAGGATCACCGACCAGGGCTTTCTGCGCACCTTCTCCGCCAGCTGTCCGCCTTCTTCATAGCCGACATAGCCGGGCGGCGACCCCAGCAGTCTGGAGACAGAATGCTTCTCCATATATTCCGACATATCCACCCGGATCATGGCGGATTCATTCCCGTAGACGCACTCGGAGAGCGCTTTGGAGAGCTCTGTTTTTCCGACGCCGGTCGGGCCGAGAAACAGGAAGGATCCTACCGGACGGCCGGGATCCGAGAGTCCCACACGCCCGCGGCGGACCGCTCTCGCGACCGCAGTCACGGCTTCATCCTGTCCGATCACGCGCTTATGCAGCTCCTTCTCCAGGCTCTTCAGCCGGACGGCGTCGGCTTCCTTCAGTTTCTTCACGGGCACACCGGTCCAGTCCGCGACCACTTCCGCCACCGTATCTTCGGTGACAATGCGTGCGGCGCGTCTGCCGGCTCTGCTCCGGTTCTTCTTTTCCAGTGCTTTTTTCTGCTTCATCAATTCCGGGATCCGTTCTGTCTCACCGGAAACGATGGCTTCCTCGATCTGCGCAGTGATCTCACTGACGGCATCCTTCTGCGCCGCAGAAGCTTCCCGCAGGCTTCCCATTTGCGCCCGCGCTGCGGCTTCGTCCATCAGATCCAGCGCCTTGTCCGGCAGGAAACGATCCGAAATATATCTTGCGGAAAGCTCCGCCGCGGCCTGCACAGCGGCATCCTCGATCTTCACCTTGTGATGCTCTTCATAAGCATAGCGGACGCCCGACAGGATCGCTGCTGTCTCCGCCACGGTCGGTTCATTCACCATCACGGGCTGGAAACGTCTCTCCAGCGCGGCATCCTTTTCGATATGCTTTCTGTATTCATCGACTGTCGTCGCGCCGATCATCTGGATCTGTCCGCGGGACAGCGCCGGCTTCAGGATATTCGCGGCATCCAGGCTCCCTTCGGCGCCGCCGGCGCCGATCAGCGTGTGCAGCTCATCCATGAACAGCAGGATCCCGCTGTCGCCGCTCGCTTCCTCGATCACCTTCTTGATGCGCTCCTCGAATTCACCGCGGTATTTCGTTCCGGCGACCATGCCGGGCAGGTCGATCGCGAGCAGCCGCTTTCCTCTCAGATTCTCCGGCACGGTTCCGGAGGCCATCCGGGCGGCGAGCCCCTCCACGATGGCAGTCTTGCCCACGCCGGGCTCGCCGATCAGGCAGGGATTGTTCTTCGTCCGGCGCGCCAGGATCTGCAGAATCCGGTTCATCTCCGTTTCCCGGCCGATCAGCGGATCGAGCGCGCCGGCAGCGGCCTGCGCCGTCATGTCTCTGCTGAACCGGTCGATCAGGGAAGCCGTCTTCTCCTGCGTATTCTCATATTCCGTACGGATCGCCGCGGCATCCTCTCCCATGGCATCAAAAAGAGCGGTAAGAAGCGCTTCATACCGCAGTTCCATGGTATTAAAAAGCCTTACCGCCACGCAGTCTTCATTTCTGATGAGTGCCAGAAGGATGTGATCCGTACCGATGGCATTCTGCCCGGTCTTCTTCGCGATCCCGTAAGCCTCATCCAGGATCTTCACCGCTTTCGGCGAAAGCGCCGGTTCCCCGGCAATACGGGAGATCCCCTCCGGCGCGATGAGCTTTTCGGTGAGCTCGATGACGCGCTCATAGGTGACGCCGAATCCCTGCAGCAGCTCCGCAGCCATGCATTCCGTCTTCAGAATGCCTGCCAGGATGTGTTCGGTGCCCGTATAATGCAGCCCGAGACGGGCGGCTGTCTTTTCCGCTTCGGAGAGAGCCTTTGCAGCCCTCTCCGTCAGCGGATGTTCCCATTTTCGCATTTACTGTTTCTCCGTCATATCGTCTTTGTCGAAGGTATCCGGAAGAAGTCCGCCCGGGACCACCATCGGGAAGACCATCTCGTCACAGTCTGTCATGCAGTCGATGACGGCGGGTTTGCCGGATGCGAGCGCTTCGCAGAAAGCGGCCTCCGCTTCTTCCCTGGTCCGCACGGTATAGCCTTTCACGCCAAGCGCTTCGGCAACGGCGGCATAATTCACTTTATCCTTTACGACTGTCTCGGAATACCGCTTCTCATAGAACAGATTCTGCCACTGTCTGACCATTCCGAGGGCGTGGTTGTCCACGATCACGGTGATCACCGCGAGATCGTTCGCGCTGACCGTGGCCAGCTCGTTCATGTTCATGCGGAAGCATCCGTNNTCGGAGAGGAAGCAGGAGGAGACATCCGCCACCAGGTCATGGCCCTTTGTGTTGGGCAGCTCATGGAACTTGGTGCCGTAAATGGTGTTGTTCTCGCAGATATAGACATAATCCGCTTCTTCGGGAATGTCGAGATCGGAGCAGTCCGGAATGTAGCTGTAGGTCTTGTCCTCGGAAGAAGCGACCGCTACGGCATCACCGTATTTTTTGGCTTCCTGATAAGCCTTCTTGGCCCACTGGCCGGTGATGACATAGGCTGCGACATGGTTGCGCATGAGGTTCATGGGAACCGCAGCGAACTGTGTCCAGGCGCCGCCCTGCAGGAACAGTACCTTGTAGTTGTCCGGAATGTTCAGGATATCACGAAGATCCTTTTCCGCCTCTTTGATGATGCCGTCGAAAATCTTGCCGCGGTGGCTCATCTCCATGACAGACATGCCGCTGCCCCTGTAGTTGAGCATTTCATCAGCTGCCTCGCGGAGGACTTCCTCCGGAAGAACTGCGGGACCTGCGGAAAAATTGTACACTCTATCCATTTCTTATTTATTCCTCCTGTGTGTCTGTAGGCTTAGCTTTGCTGTCGGTGATGTCTGTATCCGAAAACCGCGGTGCAGGACTCTTCTGCCGGTCCTGAGCCCCGGGCAGGCTGTCCCAAAGGTACAGCTTTTTCAATTCTTAAAGAGGCCCGGGGCATTTTCGCGGCACTTTTTTATTTTTTCATCATGTCCTTCTCGTCGAAGGCTTCTTCTATGGAAGCTCCGGGGGAGACCATGGGGAAGACCTTGTCATCTTCATCGATGACGCAGTTGACCAGGACGGGCTCTTTGGAGGCAATGGCCTCTTTGAGAGCGGGCTCAAGCTCGGCGAGAGTATTGACCTGGATGGCCCGGCATCCCAGGCCCTCTGCCACCTTGCAGTAGTCGACCTTGTCTTCAAGGACGGTGGCGCTGTAGCGGGCGCCGTAATACAGTGTCTGCCACTGGCGGACCATACCCAGAACACGGTTGTCGATCACGATCTCGATGATCGGGATATTGTAGCGGCTGGCAGTAGCCAGTTCATTCATGTTCATGCGGAAGCATCCGTCGCCGGTCACCTGTACGACCGTGCGCTCCGGGAAGGCCGTCTTCGCACCGATCGCCGCGCCGAGACCGTAGCCCATCGTTCCCAGACCGCCGGAGCTTAAGAAGGTGCGCGGCTGTCTGTAGGTATAATACTGGGCCGACCACATCTGATGCTGGCCGACATCCGTGACGATCACGGTGTCCTCCGGTGTATTCCGGTCGATCATGGAAATGATCCAGGGACCGGAAAGGCCCGCTTCCACGGGCATCGGATACTGTTTCTTGCGCTCCTGCACCTTCGCCATCCATTCCGGATGCGACTGTGCCGCAAGCTTCGCATTCAGTTCCGTAAGCACCGGTTTGATATCGCCGATGATCGATGCATCCGTGCGGATGTTCTTGTTGATCTCCGCGGGATCAATATCGATATGGATGATCTTCGCGTTCGAGGCGAATTTCTCGGTATTGCCGGTACATCTGTCGGAAAAACGCACGCCGATGCCGATCAGCAGATCGCATTCCGCCACGGAAAAGTTCGTAGTCTTCGTGCCGTGCATGCCGAGCATGCCCATATAGCGGGGATCGGCTTCGTCAAAAGCGCCCTGGCCCATCAGAGAGAGCGTCACCGGCGCATCGACTTTGTCTACAAATTCCGCAAGCTCGGCGGAAGCATTCGCGGCGATCACGCCGCCGCCGGCAAAAATGACCGGCTTCTTCGCTTCGCGGATCATCGAAAGCGCTGTTTCGATTTCTCTCTCTTTGATCTTCACTTCATCCTTCACGATCGGATCGGGCTGCTTGGGCTCGAATTCCGTGACCGCAGCGGTGACATCCTTCGTGATATCGACGAGCACCGGACCGGGACGGCCCTTCTTCGCCAGTCGGAAAGCCCTGCGGATCGTTGGCGCGATATCCTCCACGCGCTTGACGATCGTACCGTATTTCGTGATCGGAATCGCCACGCCGGCGATATCGACCTCCTGGAAGGAATCCTTACCCAGGACGGCATTGCCGACATTGCAGGTGATCGCAACGACCGGCACCGAATCCATATAGGCGGTGGCCAGACCCGTGACCAGGTTGGTCGCGCCGGGGCCGGACGTCGCAAAGCAGACGCCGACCTTGCCGGTCGTGCGGGCATAGCCGTCCGCAGCATGGGCAGCACCCTGCTCATGCGACGTTCTCACATGGTGGATCCTGTCCCTGTAGTGATACAGAGCATCATAAACATTCAGAATGGCGCCTCCCGGATAGCCGAAAACGGTATCCACGCCCTGCTCCAGAAGGCACTCCATCACGATCTGTGAACCGTTAAGCTTCATTCAATTAACTCCCCCGTTGTATGTCACTTGATCTCAAGAATGGCGCCGCGGTTGCCGGATGTGACCAGCTTCGCATATCTGGCAAGATAGCCGGTGGTGACCTTCGGCTCCTTCGGCTTCCATTCCGCTTTTCTTCTCGCAAGCTCTTCATCATCGACCTTCAGATCGAGCCGGCAGGCATCGATGTCGATGGAAATGATATCGCCCTCATGCACCAGCGCGATCGGTCCGCCGACAGCTGCTTCCGGCGAAACGTGTCCGATCGACGCGCCTCTGGAAGCGCCGGAGAATCTGCCGTCCGTGATCAGCGCTACGCTTGCGCCGAGGCCCATGCCCGCGATCGCAGACGTGGGATTGAGCATCTCTCTCATACCGGGGCCGCCCTTCGGGCCCTCATAACGGATAACGACGACATCACCGGGCACAATCTTTCCGCCCTTGATGGCAGCAATCGCATCCTCTTCGCAGTCAAAGACCCTCGCGGGACCTTCGTGCTTCATCATCTCCGGAACGACAGCGGAACGCTTGACAACGCCGGAATCGGGTGCCAGGTTGCCGGTCAGGATCGCCAGACCGCCGGTCTCGGAATAGGGATTCTCGACCGGGCGGATGACCTCCGGATCCCGGTTGACGGCCTTCGCAATATTTTCACCGACCGTCTTGCCGGTCGCAGTGATCAGATCGGTATAAAGCAGGTTCTTCTTGGTCAGCTCCTTCATGACCGCGTACACGCCGCCCGCCTGGTACAGATCCTCCATGTAGGTAGGACCGGCCGGTGCCAGATGGCAGAGGTTCGGCGTGCGTCTGCTGATCTCGTTCGCCAGCGAAAGATCCAGATTGACGCCGGCTTCGTGCGCGATCGCGGGCAGGTGGAGCATGGTATTCGTGGAACATCCGAGCGCCATGTCGACGGTCAGCGCGTTCAGGAACGCCTTCTCATTCATGATATCTCTCGGACGGATATTTTTCTCCAGCAGTTCCATGACCTTCATGCCGGCGTGCTTCGCAAGCTTGATCCTCGCGGAATAGACGGCGGGAATGGTGCCGTTGCCTTCCAGGCCCATGCCGATCGCTTCGGTCAGGCAGTTCATGGAGTTGGCGGTATACATGCCGGAGCAGGAACCGCAGGTCGGACACACGGAATTCTCGAATTCCCGGACATCGTCTTCCGTCATGGTACCGGCGGCATAGCTGCCGACTGCTTCGAACATGGAGGAAAGGGAGCGCTTCTGCCCCTTGACGCGGCCGGCCAGCATCGGACCGCCGCTGACGAATACGGTGGGAATATTGAGCCTGGCGGCTGCCATCAGGAGGCCGGGCACGTTCTTGTCACAGTTCGGTACCATGACCAGCGCGTCAAATGCGTGCGCGAGCGCCATGCACTCCGTGGAGTCGCAGATCAGGTCTCTGGTGACCAGAGAATATTTCATGCCGATATGGCCCATGGCGATGCCGTCGCAGACCGCGATCGCGGGGAAAACGATGGGCGTGCCGCCGGCCATGGCGACGCCCTGTTTGACGGCGTCAACGATCTTGTCCAGATTCATATGTCCCGGAACGATCTCATTATAGGAACTGACGATACCGACAAGCGGTCTGTTAAGCTCTTCTTCCGTCATGCCCAGCGCATTGAATAAAGATCTGTGCGGAGCCTGCTGCATCCCCTTCGTTACAGAATCACTCTTCATTATTATCCCTCCGTACTTGAATTCGTCTTATGAAAGATCCACTTTGATAACAGGCTTTACGCGAATGGCGTCTGTCCCGACATCATACCCATTCGGCATTACTTTGTTTTCTATCCCTGCGAATGCTTCCATGCCCGCGTGTTCTCCCGGTGTCCGGAGCCACGTGTCCTTCTTCCATTCCGGGAAAAGGTTTTTATACTGCTCAAACTCGCCGATACTGAAAATATATACCCTGTCCGACGTTGCCGGATTCACGTCCGTACCGGTCTGCGAAGGCTCCTCCGCAAGATCGCTCTCCAGTAGAAGCGCCGCCTCTTCCGGCGTGAATTTTTCCGTAATGTAGCCATCATTCAGATAGGCCCGGAGCGACGAGTCCGCCCAGGTGCAGGGCTTTCCGTCTGCGGAAAATGCGACCTCGGGAATGTTCTCCAGACGGAGCAGCAATGCCTCGCTGCCGTCATTTTCCAGCACGGTCCAGTCGGTGCCCGCGAAATGCACGGTCTGTCCGGCATGTGCCGCTGCGATATGCTTCTTCTCGGCGCCGGCATACATCGCGTCCGCTTCCGCATCACCGCTCTGTGCGATCTCCCGGAGCGTATCTCTCGCGGTATCCCAGCTGCCTTCGTTATACGCCTTGATCCCGGCGGCTCTTCTGGCGGCATCATAGGTGCCCCGAAGGTCCTCACGGCCGTGATTCTTCAGCGCGCTTCCGTACGCCTGCCAGGCCTTGTCCTCCATGCCGATCATCATCTCAAAGTCGCCCTTGAGTTTCAGATAGGTGCTGGTCTTCGTGAAGCCGAAGACGGTGAGGAGAACGAGCACGGCAGCCGCGCCAAGCATCAGAAGCCGGAGTCTTATACGCTGCTCCATCTTCATGGCGCGCTTCTTCAGCTTGGCCGCCTGCTCTTCGTAATCATTGCAGGCAATGGCCTGTGCATATAATCCCGGCTCTGTATGCTTCTCCAGAAGCTTGTTCTTTTTGATCAGCTTCGCCATGCCCTCGTACTGGTCGGCGGCGTAGCGCAGCTCCGCGGCGGTCGCCGCATGATCCCGCAGATCCGAGGCGCTCTGATACGCCTCGATGATGGTCTTCGCACGGGAAGCATACGCCTTTTCACGCACACGGTTGCGTACTTTCTTCAGATTTTTGAGCGACAGACACTTACGGATATATTCCGGGTCGTCCGTCCTGTCAGGCTCTGCCGGTTTGTGATCGGCACCGTCCTCATCATCCGTGAAGGATTCCGGCGCGGAGATCTCCTCCGCTTCTTCCTCTTCGGCCGGCTCGGCTTCCTGCGGATCTGCCTCTGCCGGTTCTGCTTCCGGCATTTCCTCCGCGAACGTGATCTCTCCCTCTTTGACCATCGCTACGAGATGCTTGAAGATATCCCGCGCTCTGGTATAATACCGGGCCCGGTATTCCTCGATCTGCAGCTTGTCGGCCATGTCTTCATAGGAGAGACCGAGCTCGTATTCCTGGATCGGCGTCAGTTCTGCCGTCAGATCCTCAATTTTGATCTTTTTTGCCATAAAAGGTTCCTGCAATAAATATAGATTAAAATGCCAAAAGAGAGCAAATGATGTGCATCATTTGCTCCTCACATTAGACTTACATGTTCACTTGATGTGCCTTGCTCAATCCTGTGAAGGCTTCTCTATCTGCACGATCGCGGCTTTCTGCATGGGGATACGGCAGTTCTTGTTGCTGCCGAACTCGACGATCACGACATCCTCGGTGATGTCAATGATGGTGCCGTAGAAACCGCTGGTGGTAAGGCAGGAATCGCCAACTTCCATGTTGTTCATCAGTTCCGTCTGCTGCTTCTTCTGCTTGTTCTGCGGACGAATGACCACAAAATACATGAAAGCAAAGATGATGACAATGTAAAGAACCCAGAAAGTTCCGCTCATTCCGCCGCCGGTTGCTGCAAGTAACATATTATGACCCTCCCTGCCTGCCGGCAGATCCTCTCAGAAAGGACCTTTCAATTCAGTCCTGTCCGCCTTCCATGCCTGCAAGCTTTTCCTTTTTGTAGTCCGAATACCGGCCCTCTTCAATGGCCTGGCGTATTTCAGCCATCATTGTATTATAAAAAGATAAATTATGCAAGACGCAAAAACGCAGGCCCAGCATTTCCTTTGCCTTCAGAAGATGGCGGATATACGCCCTGGAATAGCCTTCTCTGCAGACCGGGCACTGACAGCCTTCCTCGATCGGCCGGGGATCGGTCTCGTAGCAGGCGTTCATCATGTTCATCTTGCCGTGATTGGTATAGACATGGCCGTGCCGGCCGTTCCTGGTGGGATAAACGCAGTCGAAGAAATCCACGCCGCGGTCGACAGCCTCGAGGATATTCGCGGGGGTGCCGACGCCCATCAGATAGACAGGCTTGTTCTGCGGAAGTTCCGGGACGACAGCATCCAGGATCTCATACATCTGCGCATGCGTTTCGCCGACGGCCAGGCCGCCGATCGCGTAGCCGGGCAGATCAAGTTCGCGGATGGCCTTCGCGTGTTCAACGCGGATATCCGCAAATGTGCCGCCCTGGTTGATGCCAAAGAGAACCTGACCGGGATTGACGGTATCGGGCAGCGCATTGAGCCTGTCGAGCTCGGCCTTGCAGCGGTAGAGCCATCTGGTCGTCCGTGCAACGCTGTTTTCCATGTATTCCCTGGTGGAAGGGTACGGTGCGCATTCGTCAAAAGCCATGGCGATATCGGAGCCGAGATTGCTCTGGATCTGCATGCTTTCTTCGGGCCCGATGAAGAGCTTCCGGCCGTCAATATGGGAGTTGAAGCGTACGCCTTCCTCTTTGATCTTCCGGAGACCGGCCAGGGAGAAGACCTGGAATCCGCCGGAATCAGTGAGAATGGGCTTGTCCCAGTGCATGAACTTATGCAGGCCGCCCATCTGTTTGACGATCCTGTCGCCGGGGCGGACATGAAGATGGTAGGTGTTGGAGAGCTCGACGAGGGTGCCGATGCTCTTCAGATCGGCGGCGGAGACAGCGCCTTTGATGGCGGCGGCTGTGCCGACATTCATGAAGACGGGAGTCTGGATCTCGCCGTGGGGGGTTTTGAAGGAGCCGCGTTTGGCGCGGCCGGAGGTCTTGATTAAGGTATATTTATCCATGTTTGTTTCTTTCTATTTGTTGTAGTAGGTTACCGACTAAAGGAAATACTGGTGCATCCTCAGGTGAGGGAAGTAATTTGATTGAGTGACGCCGTGCCGGTATGCTGATACCGGAAACAGGGGTCGCTCCGATTGCTT
>DFKM01000204.1:15635-23122 GCA_002373555.1 Lachnospiraceae bacterium UBA3645 | reverse complement strand
CGATGCCGGTACCGTCGGTCATGGTTACATAGGTATCACAGTAGATAAAGAAGGCCTTCTTGTGCTGCTTTGCGGCAACATCAGCAGCAGCCTGGTAAAGCGGCTCGTATTCCCTGTACTCCAGATCCGTACCCTTCATGGTCTCCAGGATCTCGTACGCGGGCTGTCCGTCCTTCGCAAGATCTCCCAGAACGGTATCCAGCAGTGCCTGCGCCAGATAATAGGTATAGCCGTCGGCCGCTTTGACCTTCACATAAGTATCATCCGGATTTACGCAGAGCGCGATATTGGAAGGCAGTGTCCAGGGCGTGGTCGTCCATGCGAGGAAGTAGGCATCCTCGTCAGCGCATTTGAAACGCACGACAGCGGAGCGCTCCTTGACGGTCTTGTAGCCCTGCGCTACCTCGTGGGAAGAGAGCGGTGTGCCGCAGCGGGGGCAGTAAGGAACGATCTTGAAGCCCTTATACAGCAGGCCTTTTTCCCAGATCTTCTTGAGTGCCCACCATTCGGATTCGATGAAATCATCATGGTAGGTGACATAGGGATCGTCCATGTCGGCCCAGAAACCGACTTTTCCGGAGAACTCCTCCCACATGCCTTTGTAGCGCCAGACGCTTTCCTTGCACTTCTGGATGAAGGGCTCCAGACCGTACTGTTCGATCTGATCCTTGCCGTCCAGTCCGAGTTCCTTCTCGACTTCGAGCTCCACGGGAAGTCCGTGCGTGTCCCAGCCGGCCTTACGGGGAACATTGTATCCCTTCATGGTCCGGTAACGCGGGATCATATCCTTGATCACGCGGGTAAGGACATGGCCGATATGCGGCTTTCCGTTGGCCGTAGGCGGTCCGTCATAGAACATGTACTCCGGCCCGTCCTCGCGGCTCTCCATACTTTTCTTAAAGATGTCATTTTCTTTCCAGAAGTCCTCTACTGCTTTTTCTCGTTCGACAAAATTCATGTCGGTGGGGACTTTTTTGTAAAGCATAGTCTTAACCTCCTGTCCGCAGCTTTTTTATCCTGCGGATTCCTTTTGAAAACAATAAACCCTCCGTCCAAACAAGGACGAAGGGTATTACCATCCGCAACCACCTGGTTTTCCTGTATACTGCCGCCTGTCTGATACAGGCCGGTCTATATACGCCCCGGATAACGGCGGGTCCGTCTGAGCCTACAAGAATAACTGCATTATTAATTCGGTCAGAAACTCCGGAGTGATCTTCCGCCATCCGCTTCTGCTGCCCGCCTCTCATCAACTGCGGACTCGCTGTAAGCTTTCCGGATACGTACTGTCTCCATCACGGTCTTTATTCCGCAACATTATAAAGGATGAAGCGGGTGCTGTCAAGTTTTAATCCTCCGCAGGGCTTTTTCGCAGGCATTTTCCGTCACGCAAAAACCGATTGCGCCCCGCTTTCCCTATGGTATAATGGCCGTTGGAAAGCAGCAGGCTTTCCGGAAAGGCTGTGATTTGAAAATGGATCTTGCATTGCTCAAAGAACTGACACAGGCCTGGGGCGTTTCCGGGCGGGAGAAGAATGTGCGTGCGGTCATCCGCCGCGAGATCGCCGATTATGCAGATGAAATATCGACTGATGCGCTCGGAAATCTTCTCTGCCTGAAGCGCGGGACGGATCATCCGGACAAGAAAGTGATCATGCTCTCCGCCCATATGGACGAGATCGGCTGCCAGGTCACAAAAATCGAACCGGACGGACGCATCCGGCTCTGCCGCGTCGGCTGGGTCTGGACCGCTTCCATGTATAATGACAAGGTGATCTTTGCGAACGGCACGATCGGCGTGGTCGGCTGTGAAGGCGATATCGAAGAAGCCAAAAATGATGTGACGAAGCTGTATGTCGATATCGGGTGCACCACCCGCGAAGATGCGGAAAACTATGTAAAGATCGGGGATTACTGCGGCTTTGTCGGCCATTGGCATGAAATGGCGAACGGCAGGATCAGCGCAAAGACCTTTGATGACAGGGTCGGCTGCTTCATGCTGATCGAGGCGCTGAAAACGAATCAGGGAGATCTTCCGAATGATGTCTGGTATGTCTTCTCCGTACAGGAGGAAGTGGGCTGCCGCGGCGCCGCGGTCGCTGCTGAGCGCATCCGGCCGGATATCGGCATCAGCGTGGATGTGTCGCCGGATCATTTCTATCCGTGCGATCTTGCGGGAAGCAACGCCGTCGGCGAAGGCGTGGGAATCACTTTCGGCAATCCTTCGGCGATGGTGGATGAATATCTGCTTTCGGAAATGGTCGTGTGCTGCGAGGAAAACGGCATCCGCTATCAGCGGGATGTCATGGACCGCGGCGGCACCGATGCATCTTCCATCAATCTGGCGTATTACGGCACCCGGGTCGCCGGCATTTCCATCATCGACAGATTTGCCCACACCCAGAGTTCCGTGATCGCAAAGGAGGATGTGAAAGAAGGGATCCGGCTGATCAACGCCTATACCCGCCGGATCTTCCGGTTCGAAGAGTAACCCATGGGGACAGGCACCGTGGGTTATTTCACCGGGACGAATTTCGCCCGGTTCATCAGCGGATGCTGCAGTCTGACCGCGCCGGGGCGCGGACATTCCATCACGCAGGATCCGCAGTACCAGCATTCCCCCGGATACAGCACCACAGGGTGTTTTCCGGGTTCCGGGGCCGGGATCATGATATCGGCCTGACATACATTCATGCATCTGTTGCAGCCGATGCACAGTTCTTCATCAAACAGCAGAGGTTCCGCACTGCACGGCACCTCTGCCGCAGTCCATTTCTTCATCTTTTTCCGCCTCTTATATAATCCAGGTTGCGCTTCTCGTACTCTTCCTCAAGATCTCCGTAATACCCGAACGGAACATCGCCGCGGATCACGTTTCCGTTCTCCTGACGGATCGTGATGAAATGCGCATCTTCCGGCGGATCCATCTCCGGATAATCCGTACGTTCGAAATACAATGCTTTTGCGCCGGACTTCCGCATCCGGCAGGCTTCCATGATGATCCTGCTGACAGTCAGAATATCCAGCACTTCATGCGTCCGGGTCAGATCGTGCGGATTGCTGCAGGAAAGCGCGGGAACGATCTCCTTTTCATAGCTTTCCAGAAGCGAAAGGCCCTCCGCAAGCAGTTCTTCGTTCCGGATGCCGCCGCAGTAATTGCGCATTGCCTTTGCGATGGCCATATTCAGTTCTTTCCAGTGCACGCCGTGTTCCCGCTGTAAAGGCGCATAGATCCGTTCCTTTTCCGCACGGATCTGCTCCTCTTCCGGTGCCGTCAGCGTGGTTTCCTTCGCTGCCGCCGCGGCCTTTCTTCCGGCATAATAGCCTGTTGCCGCCGCAAAACCGGCGCAGTCCGAAGCGAAAAGCTGGTCTCCTGCGGCATACAGTCCGTCGATATTCGTTTTCAGATCCCAGTCATGGAAAATGCCGCCGGGCGCGCCGAAGAGCTGGCGTTCCTGTTCCAGGAAGGAAGCCGATTTCCAGCCGGTGCCGTAGCTCTGCAGCATATGCTTTTCCGGATCAAAGCCTCTTTCGGTATAATTCTGCAGGACCGGCACCCGGGTCTTGCCTTCCTCCCCGACCATCATGCCCCAGATCACCTTTCGTTCCATTTCCGGCATGCGGGAAAGATCCGCATAGAAGGGCGTTTTATAGCCGCGCCTGATGAGTTCGTCAAAAGGCATGGTCTCGGGTCCGCGGTAGGCATATTTCGCCTCGTCGATCACGCCGCCTTTTAAGAAGAATTTCTGACCGGGCGCCGGAAGATACCGTTCCTTCACGGTCTGAAGGATCCTGCCGTCCCGGTCGACATACGGGATCTCAATGCCTCTGGCATCTACCATCGTTGCGGCATACCAGGTATTGTGATTGTTTCCGGCGCTGTACGGCGGATAGCTCCGGCCGGCGGCTGAAAACTCACCGGGAACGGATTTTTCCATCATCGTGAATTCCACGCCGGCCCGCCAGCCCATCGCGTGTCCGCTGCCGATACTCTGCGGCGGCCGGAATTCACAGAGTCCGGGGAGATCCGCGTCAAACAGCCAGATCCTCGCCGGCCTCGACATCGCAAGGATCGTTTCCCTGGCGGAGACGATCAGCATCTTCCCGGTGCGGACATTCATGCCCATCGCGCCGGTATTCGTTTTCCGGCCGTCAATGACAGCCGTCAGAAGTCCCGTGGCTTCCGTATAGTCATACACCCGTACGCCGAGCCGCGAGAGTTCTTTTCGGAGCGCCGGCTTGAACGTCGTCCCCCAGACCCGCAGGGTATACCGGTTCTGATAATCATAAGCGTACATCAGCTTCGTTTCATCATCCCGGAAATCCGCGCCGGCAAATTCGTCTTCCGTATCCCGGATCTTCCCGCCGAAGCTTTCCATGTCCAGCAGCCGGTCCCAGCCTTCCCGGCAGCAGATATACTGTGCGATGCCGTTGCTGTAATTTCCCTGCTCATCGATGAACGCTTCCGCGATCTCCTTCGGCGTCACCTTCGATCCCGGATTCGTGCAGGCTGTCTCCCAGTGATCAAAGCCGCTGCCGGCCGAACCGCTGCGGACCGTCGCGCCCTTTTCCATCAGAACGACAGAGCAGCCGTGCCTTGCCGCGGCGATGGCAGCATAGCATCCGGCCATGCCCCCGCCGAGCACGAGCACATCACATGTGATCCGCTCTTCCGTCCCTGTTTCATTTTTGTAAGGCCATGCATATTCCATATCTTTTTAACACTCCGTCAGTTTCAGTTCAGATACAGCTTCGGATACACTTTTCTGTCCATTCGGATCAGCACTATGGCTGCAGCGAGCGACAGCGCGCCGATAATATACACGCCGCTCCATGCAGCGAAGGAACCGGCTCTGTCAAACACCTGTCCGATCACCAGCTGGGACGCACCGGAGAACACGGTCTGTGCGACGGAATTGATCCCGTACACCCTGCCTCTGTGGCCGGCCGGCACTCTTCTCGTCAGGAACGGATTGTCCGCCAGCACGGAGAAGACCTCCCCAAGCGTAAAGACCAGCATCGAAATATAATACGCCGGGACAAAGCCCTTGCAGCCCAGGAAGATCCCCAGCCCCGCCAGGATCAGCACGATCCCGGTAAACGTCTTGACCGGTTCCTTCATTCCCTTTGCGAGTTTTGTCACGAGCGGCGTGAACAGAACGACGCCGATGCAGTTCATGCTGAAGACCGATCCGTAGATCACGGATCCGTTCGCGCCGTGGATCTGCGACATCTCCAGCGGCATCAGGTAATTGGTATGCACATAAACGCCGAAATACAGTCCCATGGTCAGGATAAAGAGCATGACCGCAGGATTTTCCTTCATGATAGTAAAGATGCTCTCATTTCCGCGGTCGACCTGATAGGATGCTTCCTCGCTCTCCTCTCTGACCGGCACGATCTTCCCGATCAGGAAGAAAATCAGCGCCGTGGAGCAGCCGATTGAAAGACCGCTGATCAGATAACAGAGCGGCAGATGGTTCTCCAGCAGGATGCCGGCGATGGTCGGCGACAGCACGAAGCCGAGGTTGCCGCCCAGATAAGACAGGGAATAGGCCCGCTCCCGGTCTTTCGTTTCCGTCAGATCCGCGATCAATGCGCTGTAGGAGGGCTGCTCCATCGTCTGACAGAAGGCCGCGGTGAACATCAGCACGACGGAGATCATGCTGAGCGGGATCAGCGCGCAGATGATATAGGCCGTTACCGACACAATATCGCACCGGACGATATTCATCTTCTTCTCATATTGATCCGCGATCCGGCCGCCCAGGATGTTCGCCGGAAACATGCAGACGGTGCCGAGTGCCATCAGGATCCCGATGATCCCGGCGTTCAGGCCCATTTTTCTGCTGAGGATCAGGGTGAGCATAGGCCAGATCATCGCGCCCATGCTGGTCACGATGCGCCCGAAGAAAAGGACGTAATTCTCTCTTCTGAGATTTTTATATTGTGCAAAGATATTCATGATGCTGTCTCCGGTCCCGCATGGAGAGTACAGATTGTCATTCTGAAGGTTTCCGTGATGTTTTCCGGCTGTTTATGCCGCAGGATGCGCCTTCTCCAGCCGCTTCAGATTCCGGGTCAGCACGATCTGGAACGGGATCATGATCAGGAAGGTCAGCATGTCCGCACCGGGCTGCAGCAGGATCACGCCGGTGATGCCGAGCAGTCGCGGCAGGATCAGCACCAGCGGCAGGAAGCAGATTCCCTGCCGGCAGCTTGCGAGGATCGTCGCCTGCAGCCGGAGGCCCAGCCCCTGGTAGATCTGGTTGACATACGTGGAAAATGCCATGAAAGGCATCGCCATGCTGACGAAACGGATCGCACGGATGCCGACAGCGATGACCTCCGGGTCGTCATTCCGGAACCAGGTGATCACGGCCTCGGCATAGAAATACAGAAGGACTGCAGCAAGCACATTGATCACCGTCCCGATCGTTACGGAAAACGAAAAGGCTTCCCGCACTCTCCTGTACCGGCCGCCGCCGTAATTATAGCCCGCCACCGGCATGAAGCCCTGCCCGATGCCGATGATGATATTCCGGACCATCAGATAGATCTTGTTCGCAATAGTCACTGCGGCGACTACCGCATCGCCGTAAGGCGCCGCCGAGATCGCCATCAGGGCGGAAGCCAGGCTGGCAAGTCCCTGCCGGAAGAACGTGGGCGCGCCGGTCGTCACGATCAACGTGTAATCACTGAGATTCCGGCTGGCATATTTCAGCGAGAGCTGTACGATGCTCTTGCCGCGCAGATAGACTGACAGCAGGATCGAAAAGCTCACGAACTGGCTGATGACCGTCGCCAGGGCCGCGCCGGAGATCCCCCTCCCGAAATGGAAAATGAACAGCGGATCCAGCACCATGTTCAGGATCCCGCCCGTGCACAGTCCCCACATGGCGTAGGATGCTTCGCCTTCCGAACGGAGGATGCCGTTCATCGTAAAGGCCATGCACATGACCGGTGCGCCGATCAGGATGTACCTGGCATAGGCCGCGGAATACGGCAGGATCGTCTGCGTCGAGCCGAGCCGCAGCATCAGCGGTTCGGTAAAGGCCAGTCCCAGGATCATGATGAGAATGCCGCCGAGGCAGGACGCAGTGACCGCGGAGCTGGCGTAGCGTGTTGCTTCCGCATTCCGCCGTGCGCCGAGGCACCGGCTGATAAGACTGCTCGCGCCCATTCCCAGGCCGAATCCGAGCGCCTGGATGATCGACATCAGAGAAAAAACAACGCCGACAGCAGCTGCCGCACTGGTTCCGATCTGTGCGACAAAATACGTGTCTGCCGTATTATAAACGGTCGTGATCAGCTGGCTGATCGTCGTCGGTATCGCAAGAGAAACAACAAGTTTCGGGATCGGCTCATGCAGCATATGATCTCTTTGATTTTCAGCATTTATCGCCATCCTGCATTTCCTTTCTTTCCGGAAAAAATACTCACATGATGATAACAGAGATACCGGATTATTTCAACAGCCGCAGACT
>DFKM01000204.1:13276-15579 GCA_002373555.1 Lachnospiraceae bacterium UBA3645 | reverse complement strand
GACGGAGTAAAGATATCGTCAGTTGGAAATGGTGAGAGGTGCTCTTGGATATTTAATCTCGAGATATGATATCCAGATTTTAACGCATCTGCTCCAGCATGTCAAAACTGGTGAAATCCTTTGTTTTTGCTCTCTTTTTGGTATGTGGAAAGCATGGAAAAGTCTCATTCCGCTGGGGACAGCTTATGTATAAGATCCTCTTATTCACAAGCTGTCCCCAGCTTCATAGACAGAGACTTTTCCACCCTTACCACATACCCTGCTGCTACTGGCTTGTCCTTCTTTCTTCAGGCAGTGCTTTCTTTTTTATCCAAGTCCAAATATATGCATGCGTATGCTTGCCATCCGCCTGCCTGTATCTCCGGGAATGCTCGCCTGTATCCGCTCTATGTAACTCCTTGCCTGATCGTAATGCTCCGCACGTATTTCCCGGAGGCTTACCGCCTTAAGCGGTACTCCGTCTGTTCCTGTCCGTAATTCTTTGTTCTTTCTTCTGCTGTACCTTACGAACTCTATTATTTTATCCCTTCCGTAATTGCGCTCGTAGCACCTCAGCTTTGACATTCTGTCCGCACCGGTCTGGCTCCAGCCCATCGGTCTGCTGCTGAGCCTTGCTGACAGCACATGGCTTACATGCCCTTCAGCGCTGCATCCCTGCAGGCGTTTATCCCGAAGCGTTCTTCTGATCGCAGCCCAGTTCCCCAGCACATATCTCTGCAGATCTTCTATCGGCTCACTGTTGGATGCGGATCCGGCCATCTGTTCCGTGTATTCTGCAAATCCTTTCCGGTCATTTTTATACAATAGCCGGTACAGTTCGCTTTTGGCTTCTTCCTTTTCATCCAGCATCTGATTCGCGGCTCTGTTTATGTACTTTACAAGATGGAACTTATCAGCGCAGTACAAAGCCCTGTAAAGGATCTTCGCTCCGGTCTTTATCCATTCGGCGCCGTCCCCGCTGACATAGACTCTTTCCAATTCCTCTGTATCATAAGTATTGTTGATATAATCCTGGACATTATTCCAGAACTTTTCTATGCCTTTGCTTTCAGGATACAGTCCGCCAAAGTAGAACGTGTTGACAAGTTCCTTCCTGCCGATGGAACTTTCAGAGTCTTTCTTGTATTCATAGACATAAGCCAGGCGGCTTATAAAACTACTGTTATCTTTTGACCACCTGCCGTGCTGTTCCGCCACATGATCCTCATCTGCATCAATAAACAGGACCTTGCATTTCTTCTTTTCTTTCGTGCTTTCTATCGGCACTTCGTCCGCCAGCTGATGCACCTTGTTTTCTACGGTGGTCTTGCTGATCCGCTGTCTGCCTGGAATCACTTTCGCTGCTTCGCTGTAGCTTGTCTTTAAAGCTTCTTCGAGGATCGCAGCCTCTGCTGCCTCTGTGAACCGTTCATTTCTGCCGATCCTGACAAACTCTTCAAGTAAACGTGTATAACTCCCGGTTTTCCGATTCTTGTAGCAGGTACATTCAAAAGTAACATCTCCAACAGAGCTGATCAGGGTCCTGGACGTAGTTTTTTGCACGTTATACCGCCGCTTTCTCCAATCATTATCCCGTATCTGGCTATTCAGGCTGGTAAGGACTGTACTCAGGAAACCGGCTGCAAATGATTCTGTTGATGTCTTGACTGCTGTTTCCAGAGAATAAAAATCTTCCGGATGTTGAAAAAAAACTTCCTCAGCCCCCATTAAACCATTCACTAATTCTTCCAATAATGCTACAATATCCATGAGAGTGGTCCTCCTTCGGTCTTGTTTTTTGGTCGAAACTATTATACCTCAAGAGCGACTCACTCTCATTTTTTATTTTTCTCTATTTAACTGATCAAATCTTTACTTTAATCCGGTTCCGTTGCTCCCGGTGCAGCCAATGTGGACATTCCGGGACGGCTGTGGTAGACTTCCGAAATAGATAAACCGGACCGGGAACAGGTTCTGTCTGAGGGGAGATAGCGGTGATGAAAATAAACGAACTGGAGAAGGAACTGCAGCGGCCTTACGGAGCTGCAGAAGGAACGCGTGTTTTCCGCACAGTCCTGCCGGGCATCCTGGCCGACTTCCTGAAAATGTATAAAAAAGCGGCTGCGGAAAGCACTGTACAGGAGGAGTATCATCTGGAGGACGGCAAAGGAACGATCGTCCTGTCCGCCGTAAAAACCGGCGGCGAGCCGGCAATCGAGGCTGCTTTCCGGGCATGAGGGTGACTGTTCACCCCAGACAGCAAACAAAAAATCAAAACCAACTGAAGTGGAGGATAATACAATGGCAAGCGGAAGAATGGAATT